>CAYQRR010000466.1:0-2051 GCA_964419635.1 uncultured Chitinophaga sp.
CCGGAAAGTAAGCGCTAACACCATCGCTGAATCTTGCAGCAGACTTTCGATACACCGGTAAAAATTTTTTACTGGTGTATCGGGCAGGAAAGCGCTGTTACATTATCGGGATGATGCCCATTACGGTGTTGTGCAACCTCCTTCGGCTGCACAGAGTTTGCCAAAATTCGCATCACTGAAATGAGCGCCGACATAGGTCTGGCCAAAGGCGCCAGCGCATGAAGGACCACTCACTACGCTTTCAACATAACCGCTGATTTCATAAGGCTTATATTCGTCAATCCAGGCACCGCCGCTACTGCCGTAGGTCATATTGCAGCCTTTCACTAAAACATCCGTTCCTTCGCAACTGGCATAGAAACTTTCCGCTGCACATATCGAGGTCCATTCTGTGGAAATGTTACTCGCATAACCAATGGAATGCAGGCTGCGCGTATAGGGGAAGTTCTGACGCCATCCAAGCCAGCCTGTATAATAACTGACAGGGCGTCCGGCACTGTTGTTCTGGAGGCGAATCACGGCAATGTCATCACGCCGCGCACCACCGGTTGTCCACGCGGTCAGGACCCGAGCGCTAGCCCACCTGAATTGACCGTAAGGAGCCGCTCCATTGCGTTCTGCCGGTATGAAAGTCCAACCAGCTTTAAACCCTTTACCAACATCATAAACGCAATGCGCGGCGGTCACAATGATGTTCTTCGGTGCACCGGTAATGGATTGCGCAGTGCAATAGCCGCCGCCATCGATAAGCAGTTTGCCGACAACCGCCCAGGGGAAGGCTGTTTGCTGAACCGACCAATAGTTACCTCTATAACTGGTATAGATATCTTGTGTGCCAAAGTTAATTGCTTCTGGTGCCGCACCTGTGTCTGTTTTGGAAGCTTCTGTGGAGACCGGGCTTCCGGCGTTTTGCCGGTCAAGCTCTTTCAACAGTTGCCACTGATCAGGGAACTCCTTTTGGGCTTGGCCCTCGGCTTCCGGGTTCGGCAAACCAGGTGGCTGCAGTTGAACACGGCCTTTCACTTGCGGTTGTTTTTCTTTAAAGCTGCTAGTACCGAGATATCGCTTGTCGGCCTTTCCCGCTGGTGCCCATTTTAGCGGCTCGGCTTTAAGTATTTCTTCCCGGGTATAGATTTTTTCCGGTGCTGCTGATTGTCCGGGAGTTAAGTTTTTGACGTCTAAATTAGGATTGGTGATTTCAACAGTAGCCTTGGTGCGTTCAGCGCTAGCTATAGCTGGAAAGCATAGTAAAAAAAGAATGCATACTATAATTGCTGAAAGGGTAAGGCTATGACTATTTTCTGGATTATCACGCTCCTTTGTCTGGGCAATATGGAAACATTCGAGGTCTGCGTTTAAAGGCTTGAAATGCAAGTTAAACATGATGTTCTCCTTGGATTGAAGTCAATAAATCAAAAAAATCAATGCCACAGAGGCTATTGATTTCGAGCTTTGTTAGCGTAGAAGCACGTTGTCTTCTTCGCTAACACTTTGCAAGGTAAGCACTTTGGTAGCGGTGAGTTCCTCTACCAGCCGTTTGCTGGAACTTGCAAAATCCATCCGAGATTAACCAGTTACAGCTTTTATTTCTCTCTGTCTACTCGGGTTTGTGCGTAACAATTGAGTTACAGAATCCTAATTTCCTGATAGAGCTTGATCAATGACATTGTCAACCAATTCTAGGTAATCCAGATAGGTAGCTTTTTAATGTTTTAGCTACAGATTGGCTGGTGTTTTTATTCTAAATATGAGCGTAGCCGGTGATTGTTATTAAATACAGCAAACAAATTGCAGTACATTTTGCTGTGCCGCAAAGCGGGTTTTGCGCTGTTGCAATCGGCATCGTACCTATTTAAAGCTTGCAAAGAAGCAAAGCACGCACCGCTTTTCTACTGTTTCATGCTACCGATAAAATCAAAATATTTCAATAACCTCTGATATCTTTTGCTGGCATGCTGTGATTCACGACCTGAGGACTACTTTCTCCTCGGCTATTAGGGAAGTGCAGCATACTCGATGGCGCCGGTAGGGGCATGGGTAAGCGGCATGGC
>CAYQRR010000467.1:0-2043 GCA_964419635.1 uncultured Chitinophaga sp.
CTGAAAATAGATACCGGTTTGGTTCCCGAAAATTTTGGTAAAGCCCTTTACATCCTCTCCACTCCATGTTCTATTCACTTCACCGTAGCTTCCAAACTTAGCCGACATTAAATCGTGAGCAGATTCAATGCCCAATAGCTCAAAACGATACGGCATTAGTTTTACAAAAACTTTTCCGGTAACAAATTGCTGCGTGGAGCTTAAAAATGCTTCGATATCGCGCATAGTAGGGTCAAAGTATTGACCTTCGTGCAACCAGTTACCATACCACGATGCCATCTGATCTTTCCAATACAACTGCCATTTTGTTAGTGTATGTTTTTCGAGCAAGTGGTGAGCTTTGATGATAATGATGGGGGCAGCTGCTTCAAAGCCAACACGTCCTTTAATTCCAATAATAGTATCGCCCACATGAACATCTCGCCCAATGGCGAAAGGCGAAGCAATTTTCTGTAAATGTTGAATAGCAGATACCGGGTTATCAAACAACTGCTCGTTAATTCCTTTTAACTCGCCTTTTTCAAATTGCAAAGTAACCTCTACACTCTCCGTAGCAGTGAGTGGATTGGGATAAGCCGAATCCGGGAGCGAATTACGGGAGGTCAGTGTTTCGCGACCTCCCACTGATGTTCCCCAGATTCCTTTATTGATACTGTAAGCAGCTTTTTCAAAATTCATGGTTACCTTATTTTCTTTCAGGTAACTAATTTCCTGTTCGCGCGAGAGTGTGAGGTCGCGGATCGGTGTGATAATTTTTACGGCCGGTGATATAATCTGAAAAACCATGTCGAAGCGCACCTGATCGTTTCCGGCTCCGGTGCTGCCATGTGCTACCGCTTCGCTCCCGATTTCTTTAGCGTACTTAGCTGTAGCGATAGCCTGCACCATACGTTCGGCACTTACAGAAAGCGGGTAAGTATTATTCTTGAGTATGTTACCGTAAATCAGATACTTGATTACATCGCGGTAGTAATCATCTCGTGCATCTATGCACTTAAACGATGCTACCCCAAGCGATTGAGCATGTGCTGCTATTTGCCGCACTTCTTCCTCCGAAAAACCTCCCGTATTTACCGTCAAGGCGTGCACTTCATACCCCAACTCCTTTTTCAGATATATAGCGCAAAATGTGGTATCCAATCCACCACTAAAGGCCAGCACCACTTTATTATTTTCTGTTTTCATGATTCTTCGTTTAAAAAATGATTGAAATGATTTTACTAAGCCATCCTCTCTTGTTATCTGACTTCTCCTTAGCTGTAGCGGGCGTTTGGGCTTGTATCTGAGCAGGATTGTAAAGCATCGCTGTGCACAAGCAATTTTTACGCTCTTTACTTTGTAGGATTGGGAAGTTTATGCAGCTGGTACAGCCTTTCCAAAAAGCTTCATCATCCGTTAATTCGGAGTAGGTAACCGGTTCATAGCCTAAGTCTGAGTTTATTTTCATGACAGCGAGGCCGGTCGTTAACCCAAACAGTTTGGCGTCCGGATATCTGGTCCGCGATAGCTCAAAAATTTTCTCTTTTATCTTCTTAGCTAAACCGCCTTTTCTGTGGTGCTCCGCCACAATTAACCCGGAATTGGCTACATATTTACCATGACTCCAGGATTCTATGTAGCAAAAACCCGCCCACTCGCCATTTTCGGCAATTGCAATTACCGCTTTACCCTCCAGCATTTTTTCGCGCAGGTATTCAGGAGTTCTTTTCGCTATTCCGGTACCGCGAGCTTTAGCGGATGACTCCATTTCGGCACAAATGGTTTCTGCAAAACCAATGTGGTTTTCATTGGCAATTACAACTGAATAATGTTTATGCATTGACTGAATAAGAATTTTATGAATAAATAAATCGACCGATGCCATAGCAAAAACGGCTTTGGCATCACTGGTCCCCAGGTCATGAGGATAATACTTCAAACCACAGGTTTGAAGGAGACAACAAGTTCCGATATCAATTACGGAGGAAGAAAGGGGTAGACAAACTGGTGCTGATGGAGTGAGCATCCACAGTAAGCGCATCTCCTTTAAGAACAAAGTTCTCG
>CAYQRR010000468.1:0-2034 GCA_964419635.1 uncultured Chitinophaga sp.
TATTCCCCAACAATCTGCAAAACCCGGAATATCGGGTATGATGTCTTTTATACCTGTTGCGAATACCAGTTTTCTAGCAGTAAAGGTTTCACCGGACTGCACCCGTACTTCAAAGCCGGTATCGGTTTTAATGCTGGCCGTTACCCAGGCATCCCAAAAACTAACCGTATCATACTGCTGCACTTGTTGCCTGGCAAGATTGGCGATTTCATTGGGAGGTTTCCCGTCATTTGTGAGGAAGTTGTGCGAATACGGGGTTTGTTTATTGCAGGGATTGCCGCTATCAATAATCAGGGTTTTACGCAACGCCCTGCCCAACGTCATGCCTGCGGCAAGCCCGCTGTAGCTGCCACCCACAATTATCACGTCATATTGATTCGACTCGTTCATTTCATTGTTTGTTATATGGCTTGGCAATTCCATCGGCAGCAGCAACCCGGTGGCCACAATGCCTGTCTGTTTCAGAAATGTTCTTCTTTGCATTGGTTTTAGTTTTTTTCACCGGGCAAAACCTCCCACCCAAGGGCCGGTATTCAAGGTTGTTTCGAGGAGGCATTCGCTAAAATCCGGCGAAGGAGGAGATCAACAAGCGGAACCCCCACAAACATCATCCATGGGACCAATGAGATGGTGAGAATAAATGTTCTTTGATACAGTGGGAAAACCGACAGTTCCTGACCAAAAAGAAACAGGAACAACGTAATAGAAGGGTAAATTACGATCCAGATTTTTATAGAGGCAAACAGCCTGGCTTTTGCATTCATTCCTTGACATTTTTGAACAATCATTTTTTCCTCCACAAAGGTCGGGTGGTCTGCAAGGCAACTGGTAGGACGATTATGTAGACGAGTAGGACTTATTTGAAATTCTTCCGGAAGGCATCCGGCGAATGACCGGTATGTTTCTTGAAATACCGGATGAAGTAGGAAGTGTCCTCGTATCCTAAATGCCAGGCGATGTCTTTAATTTGGTTGGGCGTGGCCAGCAAGTACCGTTTTGCTTCCAGGATGATTTGCTCGTTGAGCAGGTCGGCAGTAGTTTTGCCGACGGACGCCTTGGTAATGGCATTCAACTGGTAAACCGAAAGATTGAGTAAATCGGCGTATTGTGAAACACTCTTGACGGTTGTGATTTTTTCTTCCAAGAGTCGTAACAATTCCTCGTAACGTTCTTGCGTATAATTGTTTGTGCCCGCTGAAACATGATTTGGGTTTGAGGTTTGCCGCGCATATTCTATGAAAAAAAGATGGAGGCTCGCTTTGATTGCCTCATCATATCCCTCCTGTTTCGTGCTGTATTCCGTAAAAATAACGGACAAGAACGCAAGCAGTTTTTTAACGCGGCTTTCCTCTACTTCGCAATAGTTTTTCCCGATTGATTTCTTCCACCACGGCTCTGTCTGGGCATTTTTGGTTGGATAAAATGATGCGTCAAACTCCACTAAATAGCCGGTACTATCGGCGGATAACCGGAGTTGATGTACCTGACCCGGGCGAAGAATGAAAAGTGAATTATCGTGAACGTCATACTGGACAAAGTCAATTTCGTGGCTCCCCCGCCCGGTTTCTACGGCCAGAATAAAATAAAAGTCATGCTTGTGTAGGTCATGGACCAAGTCCTTCCCATTGAGTACGGTGTGTAAATCCCGGATGCTGAACCGGCCAGCATTGCTTTGCTCCTGGTGGGTAGCGGTGATACGCCTAATTGGAATTGTCTTCATTCTTTACCCTGTCTTGTCCTGAAATGACTTTACATAAAAAATGCAGTATAAAGTGATGAACAGGATTAAAAAAGTGTCTTGTTCTAAAATGGCTTTACACAAAACAGAAGCGGAACGTGATAAAACAGTTTTAAAAAATGCGAATAAAACCATTGGCCAAATGTACAAAGCGTCCCTGTCTCCCCGGTAGCACCGATGTGGCCATTTTTTTGTCCTGCCAAAATCGGTACAATTTACATTTGAAGAGAGAGCGCCCAAGTTCATTGCCGATGCCTGCGCCAAAATTCAGGGCCAGGTGACGAGCGGTGCGGCGT
>CAYQRR010000469.1:0-2026 GCA_964419635.1 uncultured Chitinophaga sp.
GGGTAGTGATTATTGCCTCCCTCTTCGAAAAACGGACCGAAGGCCTCTATCACAATACTACAGCCGTGCTCGATGCCGATGGCAGCTATCTGGGTAAGTATCGCAAAATGCACATCCCCGATGACCCCGCTTACTACGAAAAATTCTATTTCACTCCGGGCGACCTGGGCTACAAAACCTTCCAAACCAAATTTGCCAAAATAGGCGTACTCATCTGCTGGGACCAATGGTATCCCGAAGCGGCCCGCATCACGGCACTGATGGGAGCCGAAATCCTGTTTTACCCCACGGCCATCGGCTGGGCCACCTCGCAGGACGAAGCCACCAACACCGAGCAATACAATGCCTGGCAAACCATGCAGCGCGCCCATGCCGTATCCAACGGGGTGCATGTAGTGAGCGTCAACCGCGTAGGCCTGGAGCAGGACGGATTAATGAAATTCTGGGGCGGCAGCTTTGTGAGCAATCCCTTTGGCGGTTTGCTGTATCTCGCTTCACACGACCGCGAAGAAAATGCCGTGGTGGAAATAGATTTGGCCCGCACCGATTTTTATCGCACTCACTGGCCTTTCCTCCGCGACAGGCGCATCGATTCCTACCAGCCCATCACCAAGCGCTTTATTGACGGAGACTAGCCTTGCCCAGTTGTTTGGCTTTCCATTCTTCAAAGTCCATTTGGTCTTCCGGAAAAATATATCCCTTGGGGTAATGTGCCTGCAGGCGTTGTAGAAAAATAGCCTGCACCTGTTGCATCAGCCTTTCGCTGTCCTTTTCAAAGGTGAGTCCTGCGGTGGGCAGAATCGTTTCCCAGTACATATGCGCAGTGCCGGGGCGCACTTCTATCTTTGGTTTCGGAAACAGCTCATGGGTGCCTATCAAAGTGCAAACCACTATCGGCAATTGCCCGTCAATGGCCGTTTTAAATGCACCGCGTTTCAGCTCCAGTAAATAGTTTTGGCTGAAATTAGACCAGCCCTCCGGAAACACCACAATATTGGCTCCGCGCCCCACCTGGTGCTGCATGTGCTGCAGGCTCTTCTTCTTGGAGTGATGATTGGAGCGGTCCACCGTCACATACAATTCGCGCACCAGCATACCGATAAAGGGATATTTCTCCAGTTCTTTCTTGCCAATGAATTTATACATCCCCGGCATGTAGCCGGTGGCAATGAGTGCGTCCAGGTCGCAGCGGTGATTGAGCACAATAACGCTTTGCGGCAAATTTTTCAGCAGCAGGGTATTGTGTTGTTGAATGCGAATGCCCCAACTGCCAATAAGCACTCGCGTGCAGAAAGCCGGCCAGCGATGCGCCAGGTGATACGTCAAAGGCCCCAGCCACAGCAGCACGACTTCCACCACATAGAAGATACTGGCCAGCACCACAAACGTGAGCAGGCACCACAGGGTCCATATTTTTACGAAGAGGGATTGGATAGCAAATGTTTTTTTGGTGCAGACCAAAATAATTAAATCGGCAGGGAGTGGAAATGCGGTGCATCGGCTACTCCGGCATCGCATATCTGAAAAATATTTATGTATGCACCCCAACACATTTAAAGAATATGAAAACACCTCAGGAACTCGGCTTTTATTTTCCGGCAGAGTTTGCTCCGCAGCGCGCCATGTGGCTCAGTTGGCCGCATAAAGAAGCCAGCTGGCCCGGTAAAATCCATACGATTTATAAACCCTATACCGACTTTATTCATCTGGTGGCTCAGGACCAGAAAGTCTGCATCAATGTAGCCGATGAAAAAATGAAACAGTTTGCCATCGCGCAGCTCACCAGTGGCCATCGGGAGCTCAGCAGCGTGGAGTTTTATTTTCATCCCACCAACGATGCCTGGTGCCGCGACCACGGACCGGCCTTTCTATTAAACAAAAACGGAAAAGAGAAAGCCATTGTAGATTGGGGCTATAATGCCTGGGGCGATAAATATCCTCCTTACGATTTGGATGATGTAATACCTACTTTAACGGGCGAAACACTGGGCCTGCAGGTATTTCATCCGGGTATTGTGATGGAAGG
>CAYQRR010000470.1:0-2019 GCA_964419635.1 uncultured Chitinophaga sp.
AAAGAATGCGCCCGACAGAAACTTAGCCACTTCTTTCCAGTTTATTTTTTTCATAAGGACTTGGTTACCGGTGTAAAGGTACATATTAATGTGCTGTACCTTCATGTTTACTCTAAACGCGGAGGTGAGGATTGTATCAATACGCTCCTCCTTGATAAGGAGGAGAAGAATTTGAAAAGCGAAGTCATTTTCAAAGTAGAGGTGGTGAAGTATTTTAACGTCATTCCGGGCCTGACCCGGAATCTGAACTAGATGCTGAATCAAGTTCAGCATGACGAAACCGGTACTCCTCCCCTTTAGGGGAGGGTTGGGAGGGGTTTACTCCTTCACAAACCGGATACTGCCTTTTGCTTTGCTGCCTTCATAAACGGTGCAGAGATACATGGTGGCAGGCCAGCCTTCCGTTTTTAGAGTGTAACCTATAGTAGCTTTTTGTAAAGGTGTTTCAAACATTATGCGACCATTAAGATCGTGCACTGTTAGGATGCCATCCTGCTTTAGTGTACTGCCAAAGCCGATGTTGCAATAATTGCCGGCAGGGTTTGGGTAAACTTCCAAATCAGGTTGTGGGTTATAAGCTTGTTTAAGTGGTTCATGTATACCTACATCAATACCTAAAGTATCGCAGACACTTCCGTCAACAGGTCCCAAACGGAAGTTGGGGTAGTTGGGTATGCTTCTGGCATTAAAAGTATTTAAGTGCATGTAGTGTTGCCGAACATCACAAGCTACACCTAGACTATCAGGTTGATTGATTAAGTGAAGAAACCTTGTACTATTCGGGGTATTGCAAATAATCTTCTCATCAGGGGTTTTCTCCATTAGATGAAAATAGGTGCTTCCTAAAGCAAAATCGGGATCAATGAATCCATCCCAAGTGGCCACTGCCTGTCGGCTGGCTTGTATATCGGGTGAAAATAAATCGTATTGAAATATCTCCTTTGAACAAGCTACATACAAATATCTTCCATTTGGAGAAAAAGCGCAACCACCAGAGTAACAAGTGTCGTTCTCATTTAGTCGCATATGATTGCTCAGCCGTCCTTCGCATCGGTCAAAGTCATAAATATCTAAAACATATGAATAGTAAATATCAAGCTGTGCATACTTGCTTCCTTCAGGTGAGAACGTGCTTTGTGATAAGGGCAGGTCAGGTGATAAAGGCTGCCCAACCGTATCCCAACCCAAATCATTTAGGCCATTTGGAGACAGCAAGGATCGGCGGTACATGTTAGTGCCAGACTTCCAAAAAATGACCCACCAATCCCTACCATTCGCATGTCTACAAGCGCTTAACTTGCCGTTTTCTAAAACGGTATTGTTAACTATCGGGTTTCTTAAAGAAGTAACCGCAGGAATATTCATATCAATTACAGTATAATACACGCCTTCACATCTTGCGTCATCTCGAATACGCGAGTGAAAAAGAAAATATAAACTACTGTTATCGGGCTGGTTAAGAATTAAAGCTCCCTGCGAAACCGGATATCCAACATCCGCATGTGATTCACTCCAACTGCCCGGATTTAAGGTATCAGAGCCTGACACATGGTTAAAATGTTTGTCGTAAATCCAGATACCATTGGTCGAGAACAACAAACTACCATCTGTATCACATGCAATAGCTATTGTTTCCTTAAAATCGGCTAAAGTATCTACCTTACTTATTGCAAAAGTGTCTTGGTCAAACTTCAACTGAGTCACGCCAAACAAAGGTTGCGAGATCACACCCTCATTATAACCAGACAACCAAACATTGCCCCGTTTGTTGTCATAAGGATATTGTGCATAGCTGCTGAGGGCAAGAAAAAGAAAAGCAGCAGCCAGGTAGTGTTTCATGTATTAAAGATAAAAAGGGGATGTAAACTTCAGCACTGCTCATAAGCCGCTTTGCAATCAGGCTTCGACAGGCTCAGCCTGACAAGTCTTTTTTATTGGATTAAGTGAGTTAAGAAGTAGGTCGTTTCAATGGCAAAAAACAGCCCTCCTAAATCCTCCCTATCCCGAGACTTCGGGAGT
>CAYQRR010000471.1:0-2013 GCA_964419635.1 uncultured Chitinophaga sp.
GACAAACCTTTTTCGATCTCATCTATCCACAGCACACAGGGAGCGGCATTATCGGCAGATGTAAACGCATCCTTCAACCTACCCTCCGACTGGCCCAGGTACTGCCCCTGTATAGAGGCAAGGTCTAAGCGATAAAGCGGAAGGTTCCACGATGCGGCAATAAATTTTGCCGAAAGTGATTTACCGCAACCCGGTACACCTACCAACAGCACACCTCTTGGGTGACGTATCTTGCGCTCGCGCAAATCGGCGGTCATTAAAAGCCGTTGCTCATCCAGCCAGCTACGCATGCCTTCCAGCCCCGCCACCGTTAAAGTATTGGGTTCAATCTTTACTTTTTCTAATCCCGAAATATCGCTGAACAGTTTATCCTTCTGCATGCTCAGTTCGCCCAGGTCATCTACCGTTAGCGAGCCCTTTGCCATAATAGTGGCAATTACGTTTTCCGCTTCCACCTTGCTCATGTTGGCCAGTATAGAGGCAGCGGTGCGGTAGTCCGGTTCGCTCCACTCAATGGGCATGGAACCCAGGTATGGCATTACACACTCGCGCACTATTTCAAACATTTCATCTTCATCGGGTGTATCGAGCTTTATGGCCATACCCATGCGCTGCAATTGCTGCCATATCGGTTTGGTGGTAATTACCACAATGGTACCGCCGCGCTCAATAACCCCCTGCACGGAATCGTAAAACTGGCGCGATACTATGTTATCATCCTCCAGGTCGCTAACCTCGGTAAACACAAAGGTCAGATTCTGGCGCTGACCAATTTGCTGCACCGCAAAATCAAGCCCCCCCACCACACTCTTATCTTCATTAATGGTGCGCCGGGCTTTTATTTCCTGCGTGCCCTGCGAAAGGTTGTGCACGTAAAACGGTATACCAATTTCATCGGCCAGGGCAGAAAGGGTTTCCAGCACGCGTTGCCTCTCCATGCTGTTGATAGAAATAAATGGAATTCGAGCTTTAAACATCCGTAAAAGATCACTGTGAAATTCTGTTTTATTCATAATTAGAAGATTATTCTACGTTTGTTAGGAATAGAGTTGTCGGGTTGTTGCGTAGTGGTGGGCGGCATGCTGGTTTCTACTTTGTGCACATCAAAATTATCGATGACCAGCAGCAGCGGTCCCATCATGTTGCCGCGGTCGCGCAGGGCATTTTCTTTCAGTGATTTTTTTACGCCGCCAATGTAATTGGCCAAATCATCCTGCAGCATTTTCCGCACCTCGGGGCTTAGTGAATTCATGCGGCTGTAAACTATCAGCGCGCGCAAACTGCTTTTAGCCTGGTTGATATACACGTTCATATCCGAGGCTGTGCGGACCATCTGGTTTTGGGTAATGGTTTTGAATTTATCGCTCCACAACTGTTTGCGTTTGGTGTACGTTTCATTAATAAGCTGATAGAACCGGCCGGCCGTTCCGGCATCCAAGTTCATTTTCCCGTCGTTCAAAAACTGAATAACCGTATCATCGCCTTTGCCAAAACGCGCCAACATCTCGCGCCACTCAAAGTATGTTTCTGGCGCTTTCATAGCTTGCGTTTTATGCGGGGATTAATTATAGAACTGGGGGGCACCACATCCCATTCCGGAAAAATGGCGAAATCATCCTCGTCTTCTGCCGGTTTTGTAACGGTTACCGTTGCGGTGGTTGTGATGCTGGTTACGGTTTTTGTTACCGGTGTTGTTACGTTACCGGTGTTTACCACTTGTTTTACTTCCTGTTTCGTCTCCTCAACCGGTGGGGTGGTTTTGGGCGGGTTGTTGAAGTTGTCGGGATTGTTTAAAAGTATTTTTGCCATAGCTGTTATTTTAAAATGGAGCGCGCAGCACCTTGCGATAAACTCATAAATGATTCTGAATTAATACTGCCCATAAACTGCAGCACGGTTTCCGATTCGTTATCTTCTTTGGTAACCTCATGCCGGTAGTCAACCACCTCGGCTAACAAACCCCGCAGTACTTCTGCGGCCTTTTTCTTTCTCTCCTCTACTTGCGCATCAATA
>CAYQRR010000472.1:0-1997 GCA_964419635.1 uncultured Chitinophaga sp.
CCGCATTGGCATTGAAAGGATACTTTGGCAAAGAAGAGCTTTCTACTTTAAGAAGAACTATACTAACAATAATGTTGTAAATGAATTGAGTCTTCCAAGGTTATGAGCGGGACGCCAAAGTCAACGAAGCTACACCCAGAAGAGTTTGAATTAGAGTGTACGACAGTTTGGGCTTTCCCTAGACGAGGCAATTGGGCGACTCACAAATCCGATTGGCGAGGTAACTGGTCGCCAGAAGTCGTACGAAACTTGATTTTACGATACTCGAACGAGGGCGATATTTTGTTTGACCCTATGATTGGTGGTGGCACTACTGCTATTGAGGCGAAGATACTCAACCGAAATATTATATGTTCAGACGTTAATGACAAGGCGTTAGAGCGAACAAAAGCATCGCTTGATTTTGAAGTTGAAAATAACGCTTGGCAAAAAATCGTTAAGCACGACGCCAGAGATTTAAGCAAAGCGAAAGACGAAAGCGTAGATTTTATCCTGACACACCCACCATACGCCGACATCATCAAATACAGCGACGGAAAGTTAGCTGACGACTTGTCGAACATTCACGATATCGACAAATTTGCCGACGAAATGGAGAAAGTCGCAAAAGAGTTGTATCGTGTCCTCAAAAAAGGTAAATACTGTGCAATCCTAATTGGTGACACTCGCCGCAATAAAATGTATCAGCCAATGGCGTACAAGGTTATGGATCGGTTTATGAAAGCAGGCTTTCAGCTCAAAGAGGATATAATAAAGCGTCAATATAATTGCAAGGCAACTGGTTTTTGGGTGAAAAAGTCACAGGAGAATAACTTTCTTCTCATAATGCATGAACACCTATTTATATTTATAAAATGAGATGCACTTACATTTCATGACCATCTCCAAATCCGACTACATGCTTTTTCTTAAAGCATCCGGCCTGGCTCTGGGTTAAAATACTCGACACCATTCAAGGGCGGTAAACCACCAGGGTGTTCCATCGCTCGCCAGCTAAAACCTCGAAACTACAACGATATATTAGCTCTGCGAGCAAGCGGTGATTCAATGAACGACAAAAATTTGTCAATTCAGGCGCAAATACTAAAAAATGATTTATTAGGCAATCGTCAGCCAAAAACAGGCATTACTGTTGAAGGGTTGGCATGCTCATAAAATTGACATTGCTCGGTACTGTGAGTATGGCTTCATCAACACTCCAGGCAGTACACTTGAGGTCAAATTTCTGGCTTGGATCAACGCTAGTTGAGCTAGTGCTCGGACTTGTTGTGGTGCCCTGTTTCTCAAAAGTACTCTTGTTAAAAACGAAGCCCACCGTCTTGCCATTGCTGGTGGTCCAGCTGTAGACCTTGTCGGCATTTAATAGTACGCTACTCTCACCACTATTGCCTTTGCTGGTTTCAACACTCATCTGCATCAAACCACGGCCCTTGCCGTCGGTGTACATTGTGCCAGTACCAGTGCCGTTTTGTCCGCTGTAGTTGTAGGTACATTTGCGCGCCTCACCACCAGTTGCGATAGTGAAAATATTGCCATTTGTGGTGGAATTGGATTGACTAGCTTCTTGGGAGTTGGTAGTCGTGTTGCTTGTGTTTGATGATTTTTTATTATTTGATAGCGTGACAAAGGCAACGATGCCGATTAATAGCACCACCACAGCCACAATTGTGATGATAGTTGTATTTTTACTCATTGATGACTCCAAATAAATTATTGTTGGATTATGTCATAAATCGGATAAAAAATCAATAGAAATTTTCTAGCGCTCGGAACATAGCTCGATAAAATTGATTAGTCGTCGACCTATCTGATGTCTTTGCCCCAGAGTGCTTGCCATAAGTAGGCGATGGTTTTGAAGGAGAGGGCTTTTTTGGGCCGGGTTCTAATTCCCTCGGCCGGCACATAGACTCGAAGTGCACCAGGCTTGATGCTGACTGTTACGGGCGAAGCGTACTCCTCGCGTTCACCATCAACTCCAGCAACAATCTTTTTTCTTG
>CAYQRR010000473.1:0-1990 GCA_964419635.1 uncultured Chitinophaga sp.
CGATATGATTTCCTCACTGCACGATGCTGACCGTAAGGTAAACATCCCCGGATTTTATGATGATGTACAAGAGGTTTCTGCCGAAGAACGCAATGCGATGAGCAAAGCGCCTTTTAACTTAAGCGACTATAAAGCACATCTGGACATTCAGGATGTATTGGGCGAAAAAGGATATAGCACGCTGGAGCGGGTTTCCATTCGACCTACGCTGGATGTAAATGGAATTTGGGGAGGCTACACCGGGCAAGGAGCCAAAACAGTGTTGCCTTCCAAAGCCTACGCTAAAATTTCTATGCGCTTAGTGCCAAACCAGAATAGCGAAAAAATAATGCAGTTATTTGAAGCGCATTTCAAGCGTATAGCGCCCCCCAGCGTTCAGGTAAAAGTAATGCCACACCATGGTGGCGAGGCGGCTGTAACCCCTACCGATTCTGTTGCTTATCGTGCGGCATCCAAAGCCATGGAACAAACATTTGGCGTTACTCCAATACCGCTTCGCACCGGAGGGAGTATTCCTATTGTGACCATGTTTGAGCGCGTGTTGGGCATTAAGAGCGTACTTTTTGGCTTCGGATTAGACAGCGATGCCATTCATTCTCCCAACGAGAAGTTTGGTGTGTTCAATTACTACAAAGGCATTGAAACCATACCTTATTTCTATCAGTATTTTACAGAAATGAGTCGTAGCTAACCGGTTAGACGAGCCGCTCTTTTCTCAAATATGAAATGCCATTACTGCACCTGCGTGATGGCCCAGGCGGTGAATTGATTGTTGACACATTTGCCGCGTATCCACAGGTAGTTAATGCCTGAATAGCCACTGCTGCGATATAAGCCACCATTAGGCGAACTGACCGACAAAATGTTGCTGGTAATGGAGGTATTGGAGGAGGATACACTTACTTCGTAGCTAATGCTTCCATGTCCCACAGAAGTGTAATTTAATTCTGTGCTACTTGTTTTGTAGGCATACAGATTGGTTGGTGCAGTGCAGGGAACTGTCAGATTACAATCCTCGGCAGCGTATACACTTCGGGGTCCCGCCCAACCACTAAACTTAGTGCCACCGCAGTTGCCGCGCACATAAAAATCGTAAGTGATGCCTTGATGCAGAATGGCATCGTAGGTATAGGCATCGTTGGTGCGTATACGTGTGCCTTCTCCAATGGCAAATCCGGTAGGGCCATATTCCACATCATAAAAACTGAATTGAGTTCCGCTATACCAGTAGAATTTGTAAGGATTGCTGCCGGTATACATATCTAAACTTACCGGTGCGCTGCAATCGCTGCTGCTGCCATCTACACTTACCTGAAATTTGGACGACCAACCGGATACACTACCACTAGCACATTTCTTGCGGATATATACATCGAAAGTGCCGTAGTCGGCAACTGTAAAAGTGGTAGAAGTAGAAGAGAAGAATTGCATAGTGCCGCTGCCTTGTGCGAAGCCGGCCGGGCCAAACTCTATCTCAAATCCATTTTGCACTTCAATGTCTGAGCTGGTAACGGTAACGGTTTTATCGGCCAATGAAAAAGAAATGCCCGGAATCAAACATTCAGTGTCCACTGCTTTTTTGCAGGAGGAAACAAATGATACTAGAAGGAAAGCAAGAAAAAGGTTTCTCATGAGCGATGATGATTTTGAGGCGAATGTAACAAAAGAGACTACCTGCTTAAACCGGTAATCATTACTGCATTGATTGCGTTGGAAGTGTTGTTTTATTGATTGACCTTTTCAAAAAATACCCAGCCATTTTTTCTATATAATTCCTGCAGATCGTTGCGGTTTTTGTGAAGCCTATCCAGACGGTCGAGGCGGGTAACTACATAGTGTTTTTTGCCGGCATCTGCCGCTGACGGAATAGGTTTTCGGGCATAAAACAGATGCGCATAGCTCTTAAATTCGGCTACCTCCACCACGCAGTTCTCTTTGCTTTTTTCTTACAAAAAATCAATGAAAGCATGTTGGGTATATTGTTCCACCC
>CAYQRR010000474.1:0-1981 GCA_964419635.1 uncultured Chitinophaga sp.
TGTATTGCCTCGACCTCGATGGCAACATAATATGGGAAAAAAATTACGGCCAGTCAGATCATCCTGAATGGTCGCCAGGGATTATCTTGCTCAGCGACAGCACTTTACTCTTATTCGGTTCGAGAGACCGGCAGTTGACCCAACCAAACGAATGGCTTCCGGTATTGATGAAAGTTTCCCTGAACGGCGACAGCCTGACGGAATTCAGTTTTAATGCCCAATACGAGGCTACATCAGCATTAAATACCATTGAATACGGCGTTCATAAGCTTGCCAGTGCCTACGTGTACTGCCCGGACGGATGTATTGTCAGCCTCAAAGCAGGGATAAGCGCCATGGATACACAAGGTCAGCTCAAATGGTCGCTGGATTTTCCTTATTCCTACTTCCCATCCAATTGTTTGGTCAGCCACTTTGGGAAAGGCGAATTGGCAGTGAAATGGTATGTCGACAGCAATATTCCGAATCACGATTTGACGCCGCCTGCTATATTTTTTGTCGACACAATGGGGATGGTGATGGATACGCTGATCTTTCAAAACCAAACACTTAAAGAAATACTCTATATGCAACCAGGGCATAATGAATCGCTCGTAGGTTGCGGGTTCGAGTATATCGACTACTTCCAGCAAAGCAATCCGATTCAAGCTGGATGGATGTTTCAACTAAATGAAAATCAGCAAATTACATGGGAAAAAACCTACATTGACACCTCTTTTCAAGGAGATAGTTACGGGCTATTCCACATGGTTCCCACTCCGGATGGAGGCTATATCGCCACCGGCACCATCAATAATAACAAAACTGGAGTACTCGAGTCGCATAACTGGGTACTCAAATTGGACGCCTCGGGTTGCCTGCAACCCGGTTGCGGGGGGGTAAACTACCTTACGAACACCAGTGAGGCTGCTTTTTTACATGATTTGAAGCTGAAAATAGGTCCAAACCCAGCCACCGATTTACTGACTATCGAATTCCCGGAAGGCTTTGATTTTCAAGGCTGTTCTCTTGATTTGATCGCTTTTTCCGGCATCCCTGTGTTGCACAAGTCGGTCGAAACTACACCAACCGTTCTACAGCTAAAGGGGGCCTCTCCCGGCATGTATTTTTTATTGTTAAAAAGAAAAAATGAAATTCTGCACCTTAACAAAGTGCTGGTCCATCAATGAGTCGGCTTCTGCACCAACACTTATTTTAACTTTTTATCAAAAAGCAACCTTTATGAAAAGCAATACATCTTAAACCCACCTATTACGCCTACTATAAACACAACCCATGAAAAAATCTATTGTGCCCTTATTGCTTAAACCATATTCCTGCCTGTCCCGCATAGCATTTACCCTGCTTTTCCTGCACTCCATACCCGAAATTTCCCACAGCCAGCACTATCTCGGCCTTGGTTTTCACCTGACACCTCCGATCTACATCGAACGCGCGCATACCTCCAACGTCATCGTACGGCCCCAACCGGGTTTTGGCGCCTCCTTTACTTATAAAAAGGTGTGGAGCGAACAACGCCGAAATCAATGGTATCTCGAAACAGGACTCACCCTGCAGGGCTTGCGTTATCATCAAACGAACTACACCAGCGATTCGCTGGAGGTCTGGACGGGATTCCCCAACAGCCATACCGGTTTCCCGAGCATCCTGCTGGGCGGAGGTCGTGCTTTCGGCATCGGCAAATCGGAAGGAAAATGGGTGTTGGGGGCGGAAGTTTCCTACAATATTGCACAGGATTTGCTGGGCATCGGCAGTTATGGGTTTGAAATCACCCATAATAATTTACGCGACGGCTCCACTCCTTTGCACCTGCGCCTGAATATCGGCTACCAATACCCGTTTGTACTCTTTAAAAGATTGCCGCTTCAATTGGAATGGTACCTGTCTGCAAGCGCGCAAAAAATTACCAACGGCAGGCAAATCATCTGGAAAGGCACGCCCGACGGTTATTTTGGCGGGAAATATTCGGTGAACAATTCTG
>CAYQRR010000475.1:0-1729 GCA_964419635.1 uncultured Chitinophaga sp.
ATGCAAAAGGCGTTGGGCAAAATGCCACGGCAGGAAAAAAAGGCGGACGTATTGCAAAGAATGCAAGACTGGCACTTGAACAAAAAACCGGTAAAAAAGTAGTAACCGGCGAAAACTTTCTTCCGCCAACCAAACAGCAAAAGAAATTAAAATAGCCCAGGCTAATAACCTCAAACTTCAAACCTTAAACTATAAACTGATTCATGGCCGACATCGTAAACAAACTCTGGGGCTTTTGCCACACTCTCCGCCACGATGGTGTGGACTATGGTGATTATATAGAACAACTCACCTACCTGCTGTTTTTAAAAATGGCAGATGAAAAAGAAATTGATGTAGATAAAAAATACAACTGGGCCAGCCTGAAAGATTTAAGCGGCACTGAGCTTACCGACCATTATGCCGAAACACTCCGTAAACTCCGTGAAGGCAAGGGCATACTCGGCAAAATATTTACACAAGCAATGCCCCGCATTACCAATCCGGTAAACCTTAAACGCCTCATCAACATGATTGATGAAGAAGACTGGAGCAGTATGGATGTGGATGTAAAAGGTGAAGCATTTGAAGGTTTGCTTGAACGCAGTGCCAGCGAAGGCAAGAAAGGAGCCGGACAATACTTTACACCACGTCCTCTTATCCGCAGCATGATACGGGTTATGAAGCCCGATCCAAGAAGCAAAAAAGATTTTACCATTTGCGACCCAGCCTGCGGCACCGGTGGTTTTTTAGTATTGGCTTATGACTGGCTCATTCATGAAACCAAAGGCGGTGCCCTGGACCGTGAAGATGCAAAACGCATTAAAACAAAAACCTATTATGGTTATGAGTTGGTGCCAAGACCTGCACGTCTCGCCATGATGAACTTATTTCTGCATGGAGTGACTACCGAAATAAAAATCGGCGATACTATTTACGAACCCTTCGATGGAAAGAAATACGATTGCATACTCACCAACCCGCCGTTTGGAACCAAGGGGGCTAACCAGGCTCCCGAACGGGAAGACTTTACCATTGCCACCAGCAACAAGCAGTTGAATTTTGTGCAGCATTATCTAAGTGCACTCAAACCCGGTGGCCGTGCTGCCGTAGTGCTACCCGATAATGTATTGTTTGAAGACAAAGCGGCCGAAGTGTTTAAAATACTCATGCAGGATTGCAACCTGCACACCATCCTGCGATTGCCCCGTGGCACGTTTACCCCGTATGCACAGGGTGTAAAAGCCAATGTGATTTTCTTGCAGAAAGGGTTGCCCACAGAAAACGTTTGGATATTTGATGCCCGCAGCAATGTGGAAGGCATTACCAAAAAAGACCGGCCGCTCACAGCAAAGCATTTTGAAGAATTTGAAAAATGCTATGGCAAAGACCCCAACGGACAAGGCCAGCGCAAAGACCTTGGCCCCGAAGGCCGCTTCCGCAAATTTCATATCAGCGAGATAAAAGAAAGAGATTATAAACTGGATATTACCTGGCTGAAAGATGAAACACTGGAAGACGGCGATAACCTGCCCGAGCCACAGGTGCTGGCTACTGAAGCCATTACCGAACTGGAATTTGTGGTAGATGAGCTAAAAGAAATTTTGAATTTACTGGAAACAGAAACTGAAGAATAAATATGTACAGTTTATCCTGACACTGAGCAAAGCGAAGGGGAAGGACACTCTTGTACTGTTTGAATTCTATTGAGCATGGATAGCAACTTACCTAAAGGATGGATAGAAACAAC
>CAYQRR010000475.1:1739-1980 GCA_964419635.1 uncultured Chitinophaga sp.
TTGGGTGAAATAGCCGAATGGGCTTCGGGTGGCACACCAAAAGCTACTGAATCGAAATATTATGGTGGAGATATACCTTGGCTAATTATTGGGGATTTAAATGATGGCGAAGTTTATAAATCAGCAAAAACTATTACAAAACTCGGTTTAGAAAATAGTAGTGCTAAAATTGCACCCATCAACTCAGTTTTGATTGCCATGTATGGAAGCATTGGAAAGCTCGGTATTGCAAAAATTGAAT
>CAYQRR010000476.1:0-1980 GCA_964419635.1 uncultured Chitinophaga sp.
ATTTCTACCACTCGCAAACAGCATACACTGCATAATGGTCGCTCAAATCAGTGTGATTCTTGTGCCAGGGTTGGCGATATCTCCGTACTTCGCGCTGAACGCGAACGGGCTTGGCAGCATTATTACGCTCCAACACAAAGTCAATCACCTTTCTGGTACCATTGGGATTCAGGCTGAGCATGTCGCATTGCTGATGGTCGGCTGTGCATTGTATTTCGCCTGAAATATCTCCATCGGAGGCATTGAGAGCAGTAATCATATCCGGATAAAGATTTACGTTATTGCGAGCACAATTAAAATCGCCTAAATAAAATAAGGGGGTAGTATCATTGGCAAATTTATCGGCCAAGTCTTTTAACTCATAAAACTGCGATACCTTTAGCTCTTTGGAACCTCCGGCTTCGCAATGTGTACCCAGTAATTGAATTTTTCTGCCTCCCTTTTCCACCTCACACATTAACCCGCCTTTTCGCGCCATGCAATCTTCTTTTTCGCAGGTGGAAAATCGGGTTTGCCCCAATTGTTTCATCGGGTAGCGGCTAAACATCATTACACCACTATTCACCCGAAAGCTAGCCCAGTTATTTGCGGGACCTACCACATACGGAAACTCCGAGCGGAGTCCTTTTTTGAGCAACCTGCGTGCGCGAGGGTCAAAGGCTTCCTGAAAACAGATAACATCGATGGAATCGGAAAGTAAATGAGCCGGAATCAGTTTTGCACGCTTGACCGGATGATGTTTCAGAAATACTAAACCACGCGGGAGCATCTTAATATTCCAGGATAAGATGTGAACCTTATTATTGGAATCTTGAGCAGACAATAGGGTCGCACTAAGAACAACTAAAAGCGAAACAGCAAGATAGTTTTTAATCACACGATACGGTTTAAGGAAGAAAAATAGACCTGATAAATATAAGACAATACTGCCCTTCTGTCCAATATCATTGTTTAGTGTAGACATAAAGAATAGATCTGCAACGAATATCTGCCATAAATACATCTCAGAAAACATTGCATTATAGTTGTTAATCGTTCCATGTCATTATCAGCAGGTTTTTAATTTAGCCCGCTTTTCTGATACCCGGCAAGATTTGCCCAAGCAGAATAATATAACATAAACCAAAACAAGCAGCCATAATGGGATTATTTGATAAGATAGTGAAGTCAATCTTCGGAAGCAAAAATGATCGCGATTTAAAAGAAATGATGCCGCTGGTAACAGCTATCAATGCCGAGTATGATAAGTTGAAAAATATCAGCAATGATGAATTGCGTGCAAAAACAAGTGAGTTCCGCTCCAGGATTAAGGATCATTTGACCGACATCGATAATCAGATTGCAGACATACGGAGCAAAGCAGAAGCAGAAGAGGAATTACAGGCGAAGGACAACTACTACAAAAAAATTGAGGAGATAAGAACAGACAGGGACAAGGAAATTGAAGTTGTATTGGAACAGATTTTACCGGAAGCTTTTGCTGTGGTAAAGGAAGCCGCTTACCGCTTTGCCAATAACGAATATGTGGAGAGCACTGCCACAGAGTTGGATCGCGAAATGGCCGTTAAATACCCCAATATCACCATTCAGGATGGAAAAACACGTTACGCAAATCAGTGGTTAGCAGCCGGTGTACCGGTAAAGTGGAATATGGTTCATTATGATGTGCAGTTGATTGGTGGTATTGTGTTGCACCAAGGTAAAATATCGGAGATGGCTACGGGTGAGGGTAAAACATTAGTTGCCACTTTACCTGCATACCTCAATGCTTTGGCCGGTGAAGGGGTTCACATAGTAACGGTTAACGATTATCTGGCCCGAAGAGATAGCGAATGGAATGGTCCGCTGTTTCAATTTTTGGGGTTGCGCGTAGATTGTATAGATAAATACCAGCCGCACAGCGAAGCTCGTAAAAACGCATACAATGCTGATATTACCTATGGCACCAATAATGAATTTGGTTTTGATTACCTGCGCGAC
>CAYQRR010000477.1:0-1977 GCA_964419635.1 uncultured Chitinophaga sp.
GGCACACGTTTTACTTGATGTAGCTGCCAAACCTTTTGAAAAACTCTCTGACTACCACTTTTTTGTTGGAACCCTCAATGAGCTGAAACCAAACGACCGTTTAATCCCCTACGACCTCATTACACCTCTCTTTACGGATTATGCTTTCAAAGCCAGATTCGTCTATGTTCCGGAGGGCAAATCAGCCCCTTACGACACTTCACAAGTATTGCAATTGCCGGTTGGCAGTTGCTTGGTAAAAAACTTCTATTACCCGGAAGATTTCAATAAACCCGAGGGGAAAAGAAGAATAATGGAGACGCGCCTGCTTGTGCACCGCGAAAAAGGTTGGGACAACCTCGATTATATTTGGAACGATAACCAGACCGAGGCTTTGTTGGACAATACGGGTGGCATCAAAAAAGTAGCGTGGACGCACTACGATGGTGCTAAGCGGGAGATTGACTATCTCATACCCAACAAAAATCAGTGTAAAAGCTGCCATTGGAGAAATGATGCATCCTTCTCTCCTATCGGCCCTAAAATCAGAAATCTGAACCGAGACTATGCATATGCCGATGGCACAGAAAACCAAATTACACATTGGATAAAAGCTGGTATCCTTTCAGAGGCTCCGGTCGGTGAACATCCCAAAATTGCCAACTGGGTCGACTCTGTGCATTACAACACCGACCAGCGCGCACGAGCTTATCTTGAAATGAATTGTGGGCATTGTCACAATCCCAAAGGTCCGGCTTACACCTCCGGCTTATTGCTGAATATTGATAATACCAACCTTGAAAATCTGGGCATTTGCAAATCGCCTGTAGCAGCAGGTAAAGCTACCGGAGGGAGGCTTGTCGACATCGCCCCCAGAGATAATGAAGCATCTATTCTAGTTTACCGAATGGAAAGCGATGACCCCGGTATCCGAATGCCTGAAATTGGTCGTTCCGTACTACACGTAGAAGGAGTAGCTCTCATCCGCCAATGGATAAATGAGATGCAATACCCCGCTTGCACTACCCGATAAACATCATTCTGCAATTGACCAGTTGATGGGCAGCTTGTTTTGTTGCCTCAAAAGTTCATTGGTTCTGGAAAAATGCCGGCAACCTTGAAATGCATTTCCAGCCAATGGTGATGGGTGTGCCGCTTCTAACACAAAGTGCTTTTGGGTATCAATCAACGATTTTTTGGCGCGAGCGAAATTACCCCAAAGCAGAAAGACAACTCCCACTTTCTCATCACTTATTTTCTTGATAACCGCATCTGTAAACAGCTGCCAACCACAGTTCGCGTGTGAATTGGGTTCCCCTTCATTCACGGTCAAGGATGCATTGAGGAGCAACACTCCCTGCAAAGCCCAACTTTCCAAATTTCCATGCTGTGGCGGACTAATACCCAAATCACTTTTTAGCTCTTTATAAATATTGACTAGCGAGGCAGGAACCCTTACTCCCCGCTGCACTGAAAAACATAAACCATGCGCCTGACCGGGCTGGTGGTAGGGGTCCTGGCCAAGGATGACCACCTTCACGGCTGTAAACGGAGTGAGATTAAACGCTTGAAAGATGAGCGGACCAGGCGGATAGATTCGCTTACCCGATCTTTGTTGTTCGAGAATAAACTCGCGGATACGTGGAAAATATGGCTTGTTAAACTCATCGTTCAATGCCTGCCTCCACGAAGGGTCTATTTTTATATGTTGGTTGCTCACTGTGCTAAACTATTATAAAAAAAGCCCTTCTTGCGAAGAGCTTTTAAGTGACCCCGAAGGGATTCGAACCCCTGACCCACAGCTTAGAAGGCTGTTGCTCTATCCAGCTGAGCTACGAGGCCGTCAGTTTTTTAAACGGGCGCAAATGTAGTTTTTTGACGCAACTTGCACACTGCCTTCCATAAGAATCAACCCGGAGGTTTTTTCAATAGCAACAAAATATAACATAGGTCCTTAGCGTTCGTATCAAAGAACTGAATACTTTTGAAATATGGAAC
>CAYQRR010000478.1:0-1975 GCA_964419635.1 uncultured Chitinophaga sp.
ATACAAAGCGTCTATGCACACTTTAAAGATGGCATAGATGGATTCGATACTGAGATTGAGTTATTCGGTAAGTGTGTGGGCACCCAGGATTTCACCGAAGGAACTTCTGCCTTTTTGGGGAAAAGGAAACCTCAGTTTACCGGCAACTAGTATCGTTTATCGGTTACAACATTGGGGTATCTATAAATATCCGAACGTTTCCTTTTTCATCTTTACTTTTCTCTTTCATACGTTCTAACATAGCCGGCTGGTCGTAGATGGTGAAGTATAGAAAGGGGTCATAGATTACACTCTTTTTAATGTCGAAGTAAGGGTCGCCTTCATGTGCATTTAAGATGGTGACCTGGTTGCTATGATTTTTTCTAAAGTAATGCGCCCCTCCCTTAATCAATGACTTGACTGATTTGGTGTCGCCTACCAACAAGGTGATGTATAAAATATTATCGGTGATTCGGAGCGAATCTATCACCTTAAAAAACCCTTTAGGGTTTTGCAGTTTGAGGTGCAGATAGTCGGCCCAATTGATAAAAAAACCGGCAGCGGCCATGTTGCCGTTCTGGTCCGGGAGCATAAATATTTTACTGGTTTTGGATGAAGACAAAATGCGCCTTACCATATTGAAGAACTTTGCCTCGCTATGCAGTTGATTAAAGACGTAATCCTGGCGCAGTGCCATTATCTTTTGGTAATACTCTTTCAGCCGGGCGGTATCGTTGGAAATATCCACGAGTTTAGCAGCTGAACTTCTGCTTCCGATTATCAGATTAATGTGCGTATTGTTCCGCATTGGGTACGTTTCGTATAGCTTACCGGTGCGCTCACTGTTCATTTTCAGGGCATCCAGGATGCCCTGATTTTCGCGTCCCATGTTGGCATATACGAAATGGATATCGTTGAGGATAGTGAGATCGAGCAAGACACTGAATACGGTGGTGAAAATTCTTTTGCGCCTGTAAATTGCCTCGCCCTCTACGGTGGCTTCGCTCATCCGCAAAACATTGTAATAGTATCCCTCGCGTATTTGTCCATCGGCATCTTTAAAGTGAATAATGTTGGCATGTATGTAACCAATCATGTTGTAGTCTTGCAGGCCCTGCTCATTGAACTTACCATGCGGGTGTAACACCACCACTACTATAGCATCATCAAAAAAATGAGAAACGGAATCGGGAAAGGTGTGGAAATAACTCATAAAGGTGAGTTTGCCCTCCCCTTTCTCATTTACGTGTTTCTCCGGTACGCTTACCACTTCGCGACATTCGCTGTAAAAGAATTTGGCATCATCGCGAAGTTTAAAGTTCTTGAGTACTGAGCTGATATCCTTCATCATGCCGATGGGGAAGGCCAGCATGACTAAATCCTGCTCAAATTTATCGTCACACTCCAGCATTCGTTTGGTATACTCCAATTCGCCCGCTGCGTTGTGTTTTGTGATGTTGTAATAATGCCTTTGCTTACTCATACTGTAATTTTAAAAATGAATTGTAAAGGGGATAATCCTTAATGCTTTACCGGGTCGCGATGTAACAAATCCAGTTGCTTGCCGATTTTGAGAAACTTTTCTACGATGAAATCAAGGTGGTGGTCCTGGTGGGATGCCATGTAGCTGGTGCGCAGCATTTGCATGCCGGGTGGAGTGGCCGGGGATATAAATGCATTTACAAATACGCCTTCGTCATAGAGCATTTTCCAGATGGTAAAGGTTTTTTCATCGTCTCCGATAATGACGGGAACAATGGCCGATTCTCCATCTATGACCTGAAAACCACCTTCGCGGAGCCCCCTGCGAACTCTATCTGCGTTATTCCGTACGCGGGTGGCTAATTCGGGTTGCTCTATTAAAATATCCAGCGCAGCACCGGCTGCTGCCACGGCTGCCGGAGTGGGAGAAGCTGAAAAGATAAGTGCCGGTGATTTATGCCGCAGATAATTTATTACGCGCTCCTCTCCCACTACAAAACCGCCCAAGGAGGCC
>CAYQRR010000479.1:0-1267 GCA_964419635.1 uncultured Chitinophaga sp.
GAGTCACTCCATTTACTGCTTTGGATTATTTAATATGATTCCACTGCCACAAACCTACAGAAGTGCCGCTGAATAGGCAAGACTAGTCACCCAAAAATGCGCGTGACCAGGTAAAATGTTCCACGTGGAACACTCAAAAGCGCCAAAGAGGCCTATAATGTTCCACGTGGAACATTTTTATAAGCAAAAATAAAAAGGGCCCCGTTAGGAGCCCTTCGTATTATGTTCCACGTGAAACAATATCTGCAGATTACTTGATGAACCACATGAATGCGATTGCGAAACCTAGCAGAGCCTGGAATTCCATGAATGCCAAAGCAAGAATCATTGGCGTGAAAACTTGATCTTTGCATGAAGGGTTACGAGCAATGCCCTCAAGAGCAGAGCCAGCAGCTCGGCCTTGACCAGTTGCGGCACCGAAAGCAGCCAAACCAATTGCCAAACCGGAAGCAAGAGCTACTAGACCATTTGGCCCCGTGTGACCTTCCGCAGCTTGTGCAAATGCCATCGAGCTCGCCATTGTTCCAACCAGTGCCAACATACCTTTAGTCCAGATTCTTTTCATAACGCTCCTCAGCTCCCTTAAATGAAACGATTAATGATCGTGTGAAATCGCCATCGAAATATAAATGCCCGAAAGCATCGTGAACACAAAACTCTGAATACAAGCCACTAATAAACCAAAGAACATAAGTATCGCTGGAATCACAAGATAGGTAAGTCCCGTAAAGATGGTCAATATCAAGTGATCGCCTACAATGTTCATCATTAATCGAATACTGAGCGACATTGGACGAGACAAATGGCTGACCAGCTCGATAATGACGAGCAATGGACCAATAAATCCGACTGGACCCCAAAACTGCTTTGCATAACTCCAGCCATGTTCCTTGATACCAGCAGCGTTATAAACTAGAAAAACACTCAATCCTAACGCTAGGTTAGTGCTAATGGATTCAGTCGGTGGCACCAATCCAGGGAAAAGGCCGGAGAGATTGGATATAATAATGAAGAAAAACAACCCCGAAAGAAGCGGGAGGAATTTACGATAATCATGACCGCAAGTATCCTTAGCCACACCGTAAACTACATCCAGCATTTGTTCGATAATTGTCATCAAAGAAAACTTTCCGCTTGGAGTTGGATCGGAAAGCATCGCGCGCGCACGTGAACGGAAATAGAGTCCCATGGCCAACGTAAGGACCAGAGTAAGAAGCGCACCGGGTACAACGATCCAGCCCTCTATGCTTTCCGCAGGAACGCCGAT
>CAYQRR010000479.1:1277-1975 GCA_964419635.1 uncultured Chitinophaga sp.
CGATTTTCTCGAGAATTATTTCGTAATAATTAATAAACGAAGCAACGCCATTGCTGTGTTCTTCTGCGGCAAAAGCACTACTAGCTATAAAGCTTGTGAAGGGAAGAAGTTTTCCAAACAGGCGCCGAAAGTCCACCGGGAACCACCAAAACAACGGTTAAAAATTCGAAAACGGATAAATTAAATAGCTTAAATATTTACATCTGACGAGAGGATTTTTTACTTTGTTGCCAATGGCTTAGGACGAGGCTGTGGGATAATAAGGCAAGGAGCCCCAGAATCATCCCGCTCACGAAAAAAAGCATGTTCATGCGCCAACGCACAACCGCCATGTAAATGATAATCAGCGGAAATACTAATTTCCCCCCCGCAAGGCAGCTCAACAACCAGCGCTTGGGACGCTCCGCGCCGCTTGAGTTGCTGTAAATCGTTATTTTTGCAAAAGCCCATATACCTAAAAAACTCAGCGATGAAGTCAAAAATCCCACCGCTAACTCCAAGAGGTGAGAAGTATTAAAGTTAAATATAAAATAGCAAATAGATTCAACTATTAATAAAAACAATAAATAAAACATCGCGCTAATCAATTTTTCTGCTTTGTCTATTAAGAGATTTTATCATTCCATAGAAAGATCTAATAATTCCGACAATAACTAGTGAAAATGTTATAATAAACCAGTTGATACCTATTGGGTGAT
>CAYQRR010000480.1:0-675 GCA_964419635.1 uncultured Chitinophaga sp.
CTTGATAAGCAAATTCGCAAAGGTAATACTGATGCGTCTGCTAAAGCAAAGGCTTTCACTGGTTACGGTGTTGAAGAAGACGTAATTCGTGACATCCGTGGTGATGTTTTGGATAGCGACTTGCTTGAAGATGCTGCTCGTGTTGTTGGTGAAAATTTCGGTATTCCTTCAATCATGTTGATGGATACTAAAGCTCACTCTGACCTTGGCCGACAGTTCTTCCCTAAAGAGCGTGTTAACCCAATGGGTATTGCTCAAGGAAAAGCTGGTTTTGTCCTTCAGTCGTTCGTAGCTGCTGCTGGTGAGTTCCAACTTATGAGTTCAGTGTTTATGCGACCTAAGCGCACTCCTGCTGCTCCTTTGGCCGGAATCGCTGCTCCTGCTGCTCCTACTTTGGCTGTAGCTGCTGATGCACTTTCCAAGTTCACTGCTGCTGATGCTGGTAACTATACTTACCGTGCTTCTGCTATCACTGAATCAGGCGAAGGCCCTATCTCTCCTGTTTCTGCGGCTCAAGCTGTAGCTGCTGGTCAGCGAGTAGAAGTTTCTATCGTAGGTGTTGCTGGTGCAATTGCTTACGCAGTTTACCGCTCACCGATTGGTGCTTCTACTGGACATGAGTTCATTGGATATATCGCTCCTGCGGCTGTTGGTGGAAACGCTACTATGCGAGAC
>CAYQRR010000480.1:685-1973 GCA_964419635.1 uncultured Chitinophaga sp.
AAGCTTCCTGGTCTTTCACAGGCTTACCTGTTGACTAAGGATGCAGAGGTTCTTCGTTTCAAACAATTGGCTCCATTGATGAAAATGGACCTTGCAGTTGTAGCCACGGCTTATAGATGGATGCAGTTGCTGTACGGGACTCCGATTGTTTATGCGCCTCGTAAGAATTTCTTGATCGAGAATATCGGTCGAGCTGCGTAAATAGCAGAAATTACTTAGTAATTTTTAAAAGCCAAGGAGTAAAATTCTTGGCTTTATTTTTATTGTAAAATGGATGCAGCTACTATATACTCATAATATGACTTACGATGAAATTTTAAAAAAAGAAGGCTCTTTTAGAAAAGCCGCTAAATTCTGCGGGATTACTAAAACCAAGTTTACAGTGCTATGGAAACGTGAGCAAGGTTTGTGTGAACGACGCACATCTTGCAAAAATCTTCCAATGCCAGGTAAAACGTTATGCTCAGCGTGTGCTGAATATCTTATAAAGACTACAGATAAAGCCCTAAAAAAGAAATCATCAAAAGTTTATAGAGATAATAATTTAGAAAAACTGAGAGCCTACAATAGAACTTATGTTAAAGGTAATCTAGACAGGTATAAAGTTTATAATAAGAAATATAGAAGTTCAATAAAAGGGAAAGCTTCTGGAGCTGCTAAAACCGCAAAACGAAGAGCCGCCAAGAGAGGTGCAACACCTCCTTGGGTAAGCAAAGAAGATTTAAAAGCGATATACAAAAACTGTCCAAAAGGACACCACGTTGACCACATTATCCCACTTCAACATACAGATGTTTGTGGCCTACACGTCCCATGGAATCTTCAATATTTAACGGCTTTTGAGAATGATTCAAAAGGAAATCAATGGGATGGGACCTATGATAATCAATCTTGGAAGATGGTTATATGTCACCAATATAGAAAGCGTCTTGAGACGCAAGCAGAAGACAAAGCTTTAGGTTTTAGTTTTGATCTAAAAGTTTCGGATTTTTCTTTTCAAGCGGAACCGATGTCCAATGAACTTTCTAGCTTTATAGCTCGTTACGAATGGTTAGGTAACGTTGGTTGGAGTGTAAAGTGGGCTTTTACCGCTCGACACGAAGGAAAATTAGCCGGAGTTGTTTTAATAGCAAATCCAACAAAACCTAGTAATTTTGTCAACAATCAACGAGAAGCCTTGATACAGAGAGGGGCAGCCGCTTCTTGGGCACCAAAAAATTTAAATTCTAAATTATTGATGTTTGCTTGTAGATGGATGGTACAGAATACAGATAGGCGAATTTTTGTA
>CAYQRR010000481.1:0-1971 GCA_964419635.1 uncultured Chitinophaga sp.
GCCGTCCCTGATAACCGGTTGGAGGTAATGCCCAGCGCAGCCGTTCCCGCAGGTAACGGCTGCGCTGTTTGCAGATTGCCCCAAGGCATTCTATATTGCAGAAACTAAAACCAAACTCATGCTTAAAAAACTACTTCCTGTATTATGTCTGGCAGCCACTTCGCTCCACACGCAGGCGCAATATTTTACCCTGCGGGCCGCAGGCGGCTATGCGTTTCCGGGCCTGCAACGCAGCGAAGGCATTATGGGCCCCAAGGTGGACCCTTACAGCCCCGAAAAAGACGGACTGCTGGCCATGTCCAATATCAATGATTCGGTGCCTTCATTCAAAATCGTGAACGGTTCCTATGGCCAGGGCGGCAATTTCACCTTTGCCTTTGGCTACATGATTAATAACTACATTGGTGTGGAGATGGGATTATCCTATTTAAAGAGCGCCAAAATCAGCTGCGACCAAACCCGCGAACTCACTATCCAAACCGGATTTGGTAATCCTCCGGCTTATTCGGCAGTGGGTTATTTTATGAATGCACACATAGAAACACAGGCCTTTGGGCTATCGCTGATGCCTGCGCTGGTAGTGCAGGGCGCCAAGCCCGGCTGGAAGGTATATCCTTACGGCCGCCTCGGCATTTCGCTGCCGGTGTATGGGGCTTTAAAACATACTATTTCGATTGATGTGGAAGACCGCCTCTTTAGCGAAGCTCCCGCTTTGGCCAATCTGATTAATCAATCTCCTTTTTTTCTGGGGCGCAAAACCGAAGTGGAGTTAGAGACCGAGGGTACAGTATCGCTGGGCTTTAACGGAGCACTGGGTGTAGCTTATAGACCTTTACCTTATCTGGCCATTACTGCCGAAATTAACGGACAGCATCTGGTGACCCGTGCCAAGAGTGCCGAAATAACCAAGTGGGATACCGATGGCAATAGCCGGCTGCAAGACCGCGGCACCTACCGCACGCAGTTTCACTTTGTGGACGAGCTGAACAACGAATCGAACAATGCCGATTACAATGCCGCGTATGATAAAAACAAAGCCAAAGATGATTTAAGACCTACGGGCCCTTTCAGTAACATTGGATTTAATGTGGGCGTTAACTTTTTGTTGAGCAAAGAAACTATCAAGAAGACAGAGAAGAAAAAGGAATAGCGAACTACAAAACAAAAAAGGGCGGTCCATTCGGACCGCCCTTTTTTGTTTTAATGAGGCTGATTATTGCAGTATCACTTTTTTCACTGCAAAGGTGCCGTCTTGTTTTAAGACACGGATAAAGTAAACGCCATTCGCCAGATCTCCCTTCAGGAAGGTAAGCACCGAATGGTCTACGGCTTTCTGTTGCAGCAAGCGGCCTTCCATATCCATCAATTGAACGGTGGTATATTGTGCAGCATCGTTCAGCGTTACCGAAAACTGACCGGTGGCCGGGTTAGGATATACACTGATGTATTTATCGGCATCCACACCTTGAATACCCACACCGCTGGTGCATATTACATCGTAGAAGAAATTAGCGGTGAGCGTATCGATCTCCACATACATATTGTTATCGCTCTGCCATGGCACATGGCCCGCAGCTACATAAACTTTGCTTACATGGTTAATGCCAAACTGCTGATACAAAGGCTCCACCGCTCCCAATCCGCACAAGCGCACCGGTGTTAAGCCACCTTGTGCATTGCCGCAGTTATAAGGCACTGTATTGTCTGAGTCGCCATGTGCATTGAAGGATGGTTTGCTGTTAGGCCCCACAAATTCCGGCACGTTTAATCCACCGGCCAGGTTCACCAATCCTTGCATTTCGGAGGAGTAACCATCGTTACCACTATTGCCTTCGATGCCACCGTTCTGGGTAATGATGTTTCTCAAGTGAGGAGGGGCTTCGTTTAAGCTATCGATATTCACAGCGTGCATATACAAAACGGCACCCGCTGAATTGCCCCCTACAATAATCATGTTGGGATTAATGCGGT
>CAYQRR010000482.1:0-800 GCA_964419635.1 uncultured Chitinophaga sp.
CAGGTTTGAAAGTAGTTGATGTTCCTTTGGCTTTCGATAGATCTTTCTACTGGCCTCAAGCCTTGCCTGCGCCTTATCAAAAAGTCCCTGCGGAATGATTGCAGGAACTTTGATAGGTATCCATTCGGATTTATCTCTGTAAATTTTTCTACCGTATTTTACGGCTCTAATAGGGTTGCTGGATTTTTTTTCGTGATAGCGAGTGTTGAAATACTTGGTACCCGTATAGGTATAATTTTTAAGTATATTACGAATTTTCTCGGTATCCCACAGCCTTTTACCTAGTTTTGTTTTTGCTCCCATATCTTCAAGTCCTCGGACAATCGTTGCCCAGCTTGCGTTATCTTCAGCGTAAGCTTTAAAAATATACCTAACTATCTTAGCTTCTTGCTCGTTAATTTCTGAGTGTGCAGGTTCATTGGCAGTTCTGGGAATATAGTTATAACCAAATGTGTTATGTCCGTTACTTTGAATGAAGCCCTGTCTAAGTCGGTGTAGTTTGCCTCTGGTATGTCGTTCAATGATTTTAGCTCGCTCAAGCTGGGAAGCGGCCCCTAAAACGGTTAAGGTAAAGTCGTTTTCTGGGTTTTTGACATAATCCTTACCCCCAATGATAAGCTGCTTGTTATGGCCTAAAATTTCGCTAATAATAATGTTCTGGTATGTAACTTCTCGAGCTATACGGTCAGTGCCTAAGAAGTAGACGGTATCAAATAGGTTAGTTTTTAAATCAATCCGTAGTTGGTCCAAACCAGGTCTGTCTAAATATGCTCCGCTGTAGCCGTCATCGAGGTATTCTT
>CAYQRR010000482.1:810-1922 GCA_964419635.1 uncultured Chitinophaga sp.
TCACCGTTTGTGCTAATCTGCCTTTTGATTTCAGCAATTTGGCTTTCAATGGTTCGCTCTTTTTCTTGTAAGCCAGTGCTTACACGGGCATATAATGCTGCCTTTTTCATTCGGTCTCCATTTCCGGCATATTGGCCATTACTAATTTTCCATAATCCATGCTCGTAATTGGTACGCCATCCCACGTGCCGTTTCTCATGCCTCTATCTCGCACTTTTTGCAGCAAGTCTGATCTGCTGACTGTTTGTTCAATTTCAAACTTTGCTTTAACTTCATCTGTATTTACGATGGGGACCAAGCCAGTAAGTTTGATTAGTTCTTCGTCCTTACCGGATCGATAGTAAGAAACTTTAATAATATGGTCGAGAATAAATTTACGTTTAGTAGTAAAATCCTTGCATTTACTAAATTGCAGTTTGGCATTGGCGCAGTACTTAGTAACACTGGTTTGTAAAACTTCAGGCTTCTGCACAACAGGCATCGTTTTTACAAGCTTGTCCCGATCTTTGCTTAGTCGTTCCAGGTCGCTGTCATAGTTGCGGATTCGTTTGATGTATTCCTCTCGGTCGAGGCTGCCTGCGGCGTATAAATCGAGTATGCGCTCTTTTTGTTTTTGTGTACTCGCTATTTTTTCGTCGAGCGCTCCCAACTCTTTTTCATATCGCTTTGCTTCATTACCACGTTTTGAAATATCTAGCTGCTGCACTAGGTATTCAGGGTTAAGTATATTTTCTTTTATGATATCGATTACACACGATTCCAAAATTCTCGTATCTATCTCAGGGTTGTGTCCACTGCCACGCATGCGACAACGGTACACCGCTTTTTGGTAAAGTTTTATTCCGTCTTTTCGCTCAACTTTATAATATCTTCTATAAGCGAAGCAGCGGCTGTCACAGGCACCACACCAAACTAGGTTGGAGAGTAATTGCGTTCGTAAAGCATTGCGGTAGCAGGTCCGGTTATAATTTAGTCGTTCCTGTACCTTATCAAATAATTGTTTTGAAATAATTGCCGGTATTTTAACGCCAACCCACTCGCTTCGCTCTCTCATAATCTTCTTGCCCCGCTTGGTTGCGGTTTCTATCCCAAGCGAGTGAGTATCGGTCATG
>CAYQRR010000483.1:0-1893 GCA_964419635.1 uncultured Chitinophaga sp.
TCCATGAGCAAACTAATAGCGGTATGCGTTATAAAATTCTTCGTCCCCTCCGCTTACCAGTTCCCGGATAATACGCTTATCCTTCACCTTTAGGCCATTTTGGGCAATCCAAAGCTGGCGGCCCGTAAGCAACCCTGATACACTGGCAGTATGCTCAAAATAAATAGCCCAATCAGGGAACCCGTCGCCCCGCTTTGCTACCCAAGCCACGTTTACACCATCTATTATTGCATTGCCATAGCCAAATATGGCACCGGCGGCCTTTTGCTCTAAAGCAGCCTGAGTAATTTTCGGTGTAATCTGTTTGTTTATTTCAGATAACCACTGATTCAATTCATCTAAATGCTGCGATAAATAAAAAACATAGCAGCCGAGAGATTTAGCAAACTCTATTTCGCTTTCAGTGCTTTCACCAATATACCCTTCTACATCAATTACAAATATTGCATCGCTGTGATGAATCTTTGCTTTGTGCACGCGGTCCAGCATTTGCTTTTGCTCAGGGGTAAATTCCATTCCTTCCGATTGCGGGAAGCTGGAAACAGAATAAACCCTGCAGCACCTTAATGTAAGCCACTAATTAACCTGTTCGAAATAATTTTTAAACCTGGTTGAGCCGCAGAGGGTGATAGTAAACATTTGTTCGTCGTCGCCCGGATACTTAGAATCAATGATTTGTTGTGTTAGCTTTTTCATTTATAAGTTGTTTATATTTGGTTTCAAGTTCAGTTCTTTTGTTGGCGATCCATTGCTGCATATTAACCACCCTTCCGACACCAGTCGTATTGCGTTGAGCAATAGCATCACGTTCTTTCAGGTAGTTTCCGAAATCTTCAATTTCCTGTAAATACTTTACCCGTTGCGGCGGCGTAAGTGCTTCAATGTGCTCACCAATACATTCTTCATTATTAAACATGCCTTTCTTATTGATTTATAGAGCATACGCGGCTCCGTTAATAAGTGGTAGTGTGGGTTTATTTTCTGCCATTACTTATTTCTATATTAAGTTTATTTTTTTCAGCAACATGCCTGGCTATTTTATCTAACAGCTTTTTGTCAATCTTTTTACATATTGAATCAGATATATACCCCATTATTCTTAGGCGACATATAGCCTCTCTATCTTTTTGAAAAGTAGCAGCCCTCTTATCATCGTACTTAAAGTTTTGCTTATTCAACTGCTCAGAAATAGAATCGCCTGCTAATCCTAAATCAATGGATAATATAACTTCTGCGTCCATAGTGCTTATTATTTATTGTTACTTAATATTCCTTTTCAACTATTGCCCTGGCCGCTATCCTTATAGCGCCGTCCGGCCCTTTTAATTCTTCTACCGTTTGCTCAATCTTATCACGGTGTAACAGGCTTAGCAGAGCGTTCATGCTCAGTTCATCATCATGCTTAAAAGTAGCAATAGGCTTACCAAAATTTAAAAAATTGTATATGCCTTCGTAATCCAACGCTTCTATCATTTTCACCAGTGCCTCTTTTACTTTAGGTGCCGATGGATTCTGTTTAAAGAAAAACTCCCCTTGCTGCCTGTTGCGCTCCTTTAAGCCCGCCGGTGTGTGCTCGATCTCACGCAAAGATTCCAGCATGTTGCCCAACACAGTATCTCCACCGGCCCATTTGCCGTCGCGAAAACACTCCATGCGGGTAATACCGGCAACTATTTCTTTGGCCTTCTGCAACGTATCGGCTTTTATAACTTCCATTTGGGCCAATATCTTTTGCTCCTTTTCCTGTTCACCAGGGGATATTGACTTTACCCGGCGCGGCACATTATGTTCTTTCTGCCAAAAATATTCATCCTTTTTACAGTATGGCTCACCGAGTATTTGGTGAGTGCACAACCGCTTCATAAGGATTTGCGCTTGATCTACGCGGATGCC
>CAYQRR010000484.1:0-1890 GCA_964419635.1 uncultured Chitinophaga sp.
GTTTACGGCATCTTGTCCGGTCATGCTATCTACCACAAAGAGAAATTCATCGGGTTTGGTGCTCGCTTTTACGGCAGCAATTTCCTTCATCATCTCTTCGTCTACGGCCAGGCGACCAGCCGTATCAATAATGACTAAATCCAGCCCCTGACTTTTGGCTTGGGCAATACCATTCATGGCAATCTGAACGGGGTTATTGTTCTCTTTTTCGTGGTAGACCGGAACGCCAATTTTTTCGCCCAATACTATCAATTGGTCCACCGCTGCCGGACGATATACATCACCGGCTACCATCATTGGGCGCTTATACTTTTGTGTTTTTAGAAAATGCGCCAGTTTGTGCGTAAAGGTCGTTTTACCCGAACCTTGCAAACCCGCTACTAATATGACTGCCGGACTTCCTTTAATATTAAAATCGGCCGCTTTGCCTCCCATCAGTGTGGTAAGCTCGTCATACATAATTTTGGTGAGTAACTGTCCGGGCTGCACGGCCGTAAGCACATTCTGCCCCATAGCGGCTTCGCGCACTTTGTCGGTAAACTCCTTGGCTATTTTATAGTTAACGTCTGCCTCCACAAGGGCTTTACGGATTTCTTTTACCGTTTCGGCCACGTTGAGCTCGGTCAATTTCCCCTGCCCTTTCAGCGTTTTAAACGCACCTTCAATTCGTTCCTGGAGTGATTCAAACATTCTTTATACTTTTTGATTCGTGTTGCTGATTTTGCTTCTGCGGTTTAAAAATAAACCGGTCTTCTTACTCCGGCCAGGTGCTTAGCCAGGCGCACCACTTGGCAGGTGTAGCCATATTCGTTGTCGTACCAGGCGTAGATGACAATTCTTTTGCCGTCTTCCGAAACGATGGTGGCTTTGCTGTCTATTTCGCAGGCGTGGCTATTGCCCACTACATCGCTCGATACTATTTCATCGCTGACAGAAAAATCGATTTGCTCCACCAGTTTGCCATACAATGAAGCATTGCGCAGCAGTTGGTTGACCTCCTCCACGCTGGTTTGTTTTTTTACGTTCAGGCTTAAAATAGCCAGCGATACGTTAGGAACCGGAACGCGCACCGCATTGGAGGTGAGTTTACCTTTCATGTGCGGGAATACTTTGGTTACCGCCTTGCCGGCTCCGGTTTCGGTAATGACCATATTGGTAGGTGCACCACGGCCTCTGCGCGATTTTTTGTGGTAATTGTCGAGCAGGTTCTGGTCGTTGGTGTAGGCATGCACTGTTTCAATGTGGCCTTGTTCTATGCCCAGGTTGTTTTCTATCACATCTATTACCGGCACAATAGCATTAGTGGTGCAGCTGGCCGCGGTAAATATTTTTTGGTTGTCGGCATTGTATTGTTCGTGGTTTACACCATATACAATGTTCGGGATGTCGCCTTTGCCGGGGGCTGTTAATATAACTACATCAGAGCCCTTTGCTTTCAGGTGTTCGCCCAGTCCTTTTTCATCGCGCCACACTCCCGTGTTATCGATAATGAGTGCATTATTGATACCATGTGCCGTGTAATCAATCTCGGCAGGAGAGGAGGCCGAAATCATTTTTACGGTGTGTCCGTTAATATTGATAGCGCCATTGGCCGAATCCGGAATTACTACACCTCCAAACTTACCTTGCACAGAGTCTTTGCGCAGCAGGCTGGCTCTTTTTGGCAGGTCATCGGTGCTTTTATCGCGTGTTACAATTCCTTTTAAGCGGAGTTGGTGGCCGCTGCCGGCATGGTCCATCAGGATGCGAGCTGCCAGACGACCAATGCGACCAAAGCCGTATAATACGATATCGCGAGGCACCAGTGTTTTTTTGGCTACACCGGTCAATTCGCTCAGTTTTGCTTTTACAAATTCGTCTACACTACCGTAGTTTTTGCCCTCGGCATGA
>CAYQRR010000485.1:0-1616 GCA_964419635.1 uncultured Chitinophaga sp.
CTCCTTCATTTAATAAAGGTTTAGGTCTGGGTTATGTAAAAATTGAATTCGCTAAAACAGATACAGAAATCTTTGTAAAGATCCGGGATAAAGCAATCAAGGCGAAAGTGACAAAAATCCCTTTCCTGAAAAAGTAATACGCTTCTAACGAGCTGTTTGTATAAATCCTTTCCTTCGGGGAAGGATTTTTTATTTTTTGTTACATTTACCACTCATTTTTAGGATCAGGAAAGACCGATCTCTTCGTACCTCACATACGCACATATATATGCTAGACAAACTCAAAAACCTGGAAGAAAAAACCTCCGAAGCCTTACTGGGTGGTGGTAAAGAGCGCATCGCTGCTCAGCACAAAAAAGGAAAGCTGACAGCCCGCGAACGTATTCACTTCCTGTTGGATGAAGGCAGCTTCGAAGAGATTGGGATGTTTGTTACACATCGTTCTGCCGATTTTGGACTCGACAAAGAGCAATACCTTGGAGATGGCGTAATTACCGGATTTGGAACAGTGAATGGTCGACTAGTCTATGTGTTTGCACAAGATTTTACCGTATTCGGAGGTTCTTTATCGGAGACCCATGCTAAAAAAATATGCCGCATCATGGATCTCGCTATGCAAAATGGCGCTCCGGTGATTGGTTTAAATGATAGCGGTGGCGCACGTATACAAGAAGGAGTTGTTTCCCTGGGAGGCTACGCAGATATCTTTTATCGCAACACTCTGGCTTCCGGAGTTATTCCCCAATTATCAGCGATTATGGGACCCTGCGCGGGTGGCGCGGTGTATTCCCCTGCCATCACTGATTTTATCTTGATGGTCGAAAACACATCGTACATGTTTGTGACCGGACCGAACGTAGTCAAAACAGTAACGCATGAAACAGTAACGAGTGAAGAACTGGGTGGTGCTTCCGTACATTCTTCCAAATCTGGCGTAGCGCATTTTTCTTGCGCCAATGGAATCGAATGTATTTCCAATATTAAAAACTTACTGAGTTATATTCCGCAGAACTGTGAAGAAACACCTCCTTCCCTGCCCTACGAAAATAACGGAAACGAAAAACGTCCGGGTCTCGGCACGATTGTTCCTGACAATGCCAATCAACCCTATGATATACGGGAAGTGATCGAAGGAACAATTGATGAAGGTAGTTTTTTTGAAGTACATAAAAACTTCGCAGAAAACATCGTTGTGGGCTTTGCACGATTAGCCGGAAGAAGCATTGGTATTGTAGCCAATCAACCTGCTTTTCTGGCTGGAGTACTCGATATTGATGCGTCCACCAAAGCCGCTCGTTTTGTGCGCTTCTGCGACTGCTTCAATATTCCACTGCTGGTATTTGAAGATGTACCGGGCTTTTTACCCGGTACCGATCAGGAATGGAATGCTATTATAACCAACGGAGCGAAATTGCTATTTGCATTTTGTGAAGCCACCGTGCCACGCATCACGGTAATCACACGCAAAGCCTATGGAGGTGCTTATGATGTGATGAGCTCCAAGCATCTCAAGGGAGACTTCAATTACGCCTGGCCAACGGCCGAGATTGCCGTCATGGGCGCCAAGGGTGCAGTGGACATCATTTTCCGAGGCAAGAATGTGGCCGAAGAAACCA
>CAYQRR010000485.1:1626-1890 GCA_964419635.1 uncultured Chitinophaga sp.
TGAACTATGCCTGGCCAACGGCAGAAATCGCAGTGATGGGTGCCAAAGGTGCTGCGGAAATTATTTTCAAAAAAGAAATTGCTGAAGCTAAAGATCCGGCGGCTAAATTAAAAGAAAAAGAGCAGGAGTATATGGAACGCTTTGCTAATCCTTATCTAGCTGCGGCACATGGCTATGTCGACGAATACTTTCGTCAGGAAGATACCAGCGAATATCTGATCAACTCTTTCCAAATGATCGAAAATTAAGTAGCAACTTTGCCTC
>CAYQRR010000486.1:0-1881 GCA_964419635.1 uncultured Chitinophaga sp.
TTTAAAGTGAGCCTGGTTGAGTTTTTCCAGTTCAATAGCAATATCCTTATTGAGTCTTCCAGGCTGTAATAGGTTCTGGATTTAAGCACGGCATACATCCGTACGTAGATGATTTTGATAATGCCTTCTACCAGCGATTTATCCTTGGGCCTGTAGGTTCTGGCTGGGATTACGGTAGTGCCGTAATGCTCCGCAAAGTCAGCAAAGGTTTCATTGATTACCGGCTCGTATTTACTGCTCTTGGTAACGGCGGAGCGAAGATTATCGGGCACAATAGCTGCCGGTACTCCGCCGAAGTAGTGAATAGCGTTTTCAGTTCCTTTTACCAGGTCTTCTTTCTTTTGGCTGTAAAGGGCTTCTGCATAAGTTAATTGGCTGCATCCCAGTATAGCAGCAAATAGTTCTACTTCTCTTATTTCTCCGGTGTCCTTGTCAACGATATGCAGTTTATCGCCGGCGTAGTCAATAAACATCTTATCTCCGGCCTTATGCTCCATATGCATTACCGGGTTGGAACTGCGCATATAGCGCCTGTAATGATTGTAGAACGCGGTTATTTGATAGCCGTCCGGGTACTGTATCCTGTATTGCTCCCACGCCTTTTGCAGGGTCATGCCCTTACGCTTCATCTGCTTCTCTACCTCTGGCAGCAGCTTGATAAGGTCGGCATAGCGATTATCAGGCCTTATCTCCTCTACCGCGCCAAACAGAACATTCAGTTCATAGTCTGTCATGGCGTTAACCGCTTCAAAAGTCAGTTGCTCGCGGGCAAATTTCTTGAGGTATTTTTTGACCGTATTGCGCGAGGCACCGGTCATCAGGCTGATTTGTTTCTTGCTTTGCCCTTGGGTAAAGTGCTTTAAAATCTGTCTTACTTTGCTCATGTTGATCGTTTTGTTGGCCATAATTGCTCGTTGGTTATACTTCCAACGTTGGGCATTTATGGTTGCCAAAACAACCTGTTCAACGACCTGCTAAGGGGTGGTCAGTTTGCAGTAAAAAAGGGTGGTCAATTTGGTGTGAAAATGGGTGGTCACTTTCAGGTGAAATTAGGTGGTCAATTTCAGCGTTTTTTCCATTTCAACGTTCATTGATGAAATGAAACGGATGAAAAAAAGAATTTTCCCAATACTTCTTACGCATCTTGACCCCTTGTTCTTTAACCATTTTTGTTTCAATGATGCCAAGATTAAGGTTAAATATCTTAAGGAGATTCAAACCAAATCTAACCAACATATTTTGAATTTAATTTACAAACGAGAAGAAACGAGCATACAAAACGCTGTTGATGCATACTATTTTCATTTCCACCCGGTCTTAGAAGGGGTTAATTTGTTAATCGAATTTGGCGCGCTTAGATTAAATATAGATTGGGCAACACCCAAAGATTTCTTTACCAAAATATATAGAGAGGTGAGGAGGTATTTATATGAAGCGGACCCATTTGATCCATTAGCCGTTTGTTTTGGGGTTAGGGCCCAAATTGAAAAATTAGTTTATAATTCGATAGAAGGCGCAGAAAACAAAAGAATCTTTCTTGAGGAAACAAACGGTACAAAAAACAAACTTCAATATGCTCAAAGCATCGGGGCTCAAATACCAGAAACTTATTTTTTATTGGGTATAATTTACAATACCTCTTTGCACTTATCGGAGGGACAGGATATATCAAAGCCATTAGGTTTAAAATTGGAAAATGGAACCATCAAGCAAATGATTTGGGATATATTTCATCCTAAATAAAAGCCCCCCTTAATGGTATTACCATACATTTCATATCAGAACCTGTCCTTACACCCAATAGCTTTCATTACATTCTAAAAAAGAGCAATAAACAGACACCGCTTTTGCGTAGCCTCCGCCCTAAAACAGATTGGGCAA
>CAYQRR010000487.1:0-1875 GCA_964419635.1 uncultured Chitinophaga sp.
CAAAATATGGTATTGGATGCGTTACTGGTTGTGGATGCAGATAAGATACTGGCAGCCTAATAGAGTAAAACGAGTTCTTTCCAAAAAGGAAACAGGTGAAGAACTTCCATTTTAGCACGATGGTAGGCATGACCGCTAACAGCGGTTTCACGCACCTCCATGTTCATTTAGTTAAAATATATCCCACTACCTCCCCACCTCAACCCACTCACCAACCTGCTTCACCTTCGTCTTAAGCCCAAACTCGTAGGTATCATACCATCCGTTGTAGCATAGATTGTCGAGGTGCAATACTCCGACATTAGTGCGAACCCGTAAAGCTCTATAACCGTCTGCAACGTTGAATGTCGCCCGATCTACACCAATAAGACTGGCCTTAATTTTGATTTTGACATCCGCCTTGAAGTAGTAAAATTTATAATCATACGCCTTTCCTTTTTTAACTACACCAACCACTTTATCACCACTCCAAAATTCAAGATCGCAGGTTGCTAAAACACGCATGGATGTATAGATTCCGGTATCAGAGCAAACAACGGTCATGGTGTCAGCAATACCACCCGTATGAACGCTATAAACCTTTACCATTGGATAATTAAATGTAGTGGTCGTCTGCCTATTTGTTACGCCATTATTCCAAAAGCCAGTCTTATCAATCTTGAGTGACATTTTCTCGCCCACCCTGTAACTGCTCCTGCCAATAATTTCAGGCGCAGGTGTCATTCCTTTTCCATTCATGTAATTTGTGCCAACCGGTATCGTATCTCGACCCATGCGACCAATATAGTTGCCGACAAAATAGTTGCTGTCAATTCGGTTCATTCCTTTAAACGGTACTCCAATATCAAGTGGCATATAGGTATCATAGAATTTACAATTACGCACCGTCAATCCCACCCCCACCGAATCACCCACATAGCGGTGCTGATGAACTGGAATATAGAAGCAGTTGCGGAACTCACAGTTTTGAATTACGGTTAGATTACCTTCACTACCACAGTCAAAAGCATGGCGCAGGAAATTGAATTTGCAGGAATCGATTATGACCACACCATGCTGGTTCCATGTACCATATCCCGATCCGTCACGAGGTATTGAATCGAAAGCGCATGATGCAATAAAGGTCGTGTCATTATGTGACCATCGATCACCAAAGACCCGAATAGCCCATTTGTCGCAATTCTTAAAGTTCACTGCTCTTATTTTACCGCCCGTCATTACCTGAATAGCTCCAAAATAACCCGACTTGGCATTATACACCTTGCCTGACGCACCGATAATTGTTCCAGAATGAATGTAGCCGCCATCCAATAAAAATAGGTACTGGTTGTCATTAAATTCGGTCTGAAGCATCGAATCTGCTTTAATGGCCGCCCCATTCAAGTTAAATTCCGATGTTACTGGGATATTTTTGTAGCCCGTGAAATTGTAAACCACTCCCGAATCGAGCGTTACAGGATTACCCTCTCTGAGTGATTCTACAATAGATGGAACAGGGTCGTAGGTGACATACTCATAGGTTAGAATAGATATCGCTCCGACAAGTGTTGCTGCAAGTAGTTTTTTCATAATGCCTTTTCCACAAAGTTATATAAAATTTTCTATTTGATTTACAGGGAGTTGAAAAATAGTTCTTGTTTTTATAGGACTGTTAGTGTATGTTTGTACACGATTAACGAGCGTAAAATAGAGGGGTTCGTTGTTTAAAAAATACTAAAAAAATAAAATTATGAGCAAATCACAGTTGCACGCAAAAAGAGAATTGGAGATACTCGCTAAAACAACTCCTGACGCAATTGTAACACCATTTACAAACGAAATAATTGCTTTATGTGAAGCGTTTGGGAGGTCAGGGCAAAGTGGCGGCTCAGCACC
>CAYQRR010000488.1:0-1873 GCA_964419635.1 uncultured Chitinophaga sp.
AAAGAAGCACCCATGGACTGGATCTGTTCTGCTACTTCTTTACGTGTATCAAAAGCTCTTACAATTGCGCCCAATGAATTGGCAGCACCGATAGAAGCCAGTCCGGCAACACCGGCACCGATCACCAGTACTTTTGCTGGTTCTACTTTACCAGCTGCTGTAATTTGTCCATTTAAAAATCTTCCGAAGTGATAGGATCCTTCGATCACTGCTCTGTATCCTGCGATGTTTGCCATTGATGACAATACATCCATTTTTTGTGCTCTGGAAATACGAGGGATCGCATCCATTGCAACAGCATTCACTTTTTTATCTGCTAATTTTTGTAACAAAGGTTGATTTTGAGCCGGCCACAGGTAACTAAGCGTAACCAAACCTTCTCTCATCATATCAACCTCCTCCATCGAAGGTTCTTTCACCTTCAGAACGATATCCATTTTGCCGTAGATATCTGCAGCAGTAGGTACGATCTTAGCGCCTGCTTCTTCAAATTCTTTATCGGAAAAATTGGCTCTTGCGCCAGCGTTTTGCTGAATATAAACTTCAAACCCTTGCTTTTGCAGGCGTTTTACCGTTTTGGGAGTTGCAGCAACTCTTAATTCATTAGGAAAAATTTCCGATGGTATTCCGACTTTCATCTTATTCTGATTTTAGGATAACAAATAACGAAAAAGGATTGTAGAAATACAAATGAAATATTGAGAAAAAAAGCGTATCGAAAGGGGTTTCGTACAGTGATTTTGTGTTATTCAGCGAAATTCAGTTGATTGCCCCTTACTTCAAAAGATCAGGTCTTCTTTTTTTTGTTCGCTCCACACTTTGTTCATGGCGCCATTTATCTATATTGGCTGTATGGCCGCTCATTAATATTTCCGGAACTTTTAGTCCGTTATATTCAGCCGGACGTGAATAGACCGGAGGTGCCAGTAAATTATCCTGAAAGGAATCGCTTAAGGCAGAAGTTTCATCATTCAAAACACCAGGTAAAAGCCGAATAACAGCATCACTCAAAACAGCGGCCGGCAATTCTCCTCCGCTTAAAACATAATCACCGATACTGATCTCACGGGTGATCAGGTGTTCGCGCACACGCTCATCCACACCCTTGTAATGACCACAAAGAAGAATGATGTTTTTCGATAAAGAGAGTTGATTGCAAATTTTCTGATTCAGTAATTCCCCATCAGGGCTCATATAGATCACCTCATCATAATCACGTTCAGATTTAAGTTGCTTGATGCATTTGTCAATCGGTTCTATCATCAAAACCATCCCTGCTCCACCTCCAAAAGCATAATCATCAATTTGCTTTTGTTTGTTTTCCACGGCATAATCACGAAGGTTGATCACATTCACCTCTGCTAATTTTGCAGCGATGGCGCGTTTGAGAATAGAGTGTTGGAAATAACTTCCCAAAAGATCAGGAACTGCACTTATGATGTCGATTCTCACACCACAAATTTAAGATAATAAATAGAAAAACGGGTCAAGGGGACAATTGAGTCCGTTCAATAAAAATAATGTTAATCCAATTTTTTCACTTAAAAGGGGTGATTAAATAACGCGAACAGACTTCTAACTTTACCTTGTGAGTCGAACAAAATTCATATTACTTCTGTTTTTTTTCTCTTCACTTCTATTCTCTAAGAATAGAAATTTGACGGCAGTACGTACTAACGTCACCCCAAAGATCGATGGTATACTTGACGACAGTTGCTGGGCGAAGGCAGAAGTAACCGGTGACTTTATACAGCGTGACCTGTATCCCGGACTTCCCTCACAGCAAAGAACAGAAGTAAGGATTCTGTATGATGATGATGCAATTTATCTAAGCGCTCAATGTTATGATTCCGCTCCCGATAGTATTCTAAAA
>CAYQRR010000489.1:0-1864 GCA_964419635.1 uncultured Chitinophaga sp.
TCCTAATGAAATTTTTAATCCATACTTCTCTACTATCGTAAGAAGTGCTTCTGCATTTCCCATTGCGTCATCGACGGGGTTGTGGGTATGCTTTGTTTTGCGCAGGTGTTTAAAGTTTTCGAATGTTGATTTTACAATTCCTTTATAGAGCGAGCCAAGATTAGTAGAGCTATGACCAAAGGGGTTACTACCGATAAACCGGTGAAAGTAATAACATATAAACATCCAGTCGAAACCGTTATTGTCAGAGATGAACATTGGCTGTCCCTTAGAATTAACTTTTAACCAATGAGTAAATTCTTGCATTACAGAAGCAGGCTCAGAGTGTAACAACGTTTGTTCGCGGGTGAGGTTGGAGACGGCAAGTGCTTCTGGAATATATTTTTCCGAGATAGGTTTTAACTTGCCGTAGAATGTTTTGTCGAGAGTCTTATCTACTAAAACTGCGCCGAAGCTAATCATTGAATATTCGCCCGGTATCGGACCATCAGCTTCGACATCAACCATAATATAGCTCATTAACTATTTGGGTGTTCGATTCCTTTTCCGTCGTTTAGGAATTTAGAAATAATCACTCTTTGAATTTGAGAGGTTCCTTCGTAAATTTGGAAAATTTTAGAATCGCGCATTAGTTTTTCTACCGGATACTCCGAGTTATACCCATAGCCGCCAAACACTTGCACTGCGTCTGTGCAAATTCTCATACACATATCAGCACAAAATGCTTTTGCAAGAGAAGCCTGGTAAGTATTTTTATGACCATGATCGATCATCCATGCCGCTTGCCAGCAGAGTAAACGACCTGCTTCAATATCTTTTGCCATATCAGCTAACATAAAACTAATTCCCTGGTTTGCAGAAATTGGTTTTCCAAATGCGTTACGTGTGTTCGCATAACGTATTGCATGCTCCATAGCAGAGCGGGCAACACCGACAGCACCTATCGCAACACCGGGACGTGTATGATCAAATGCACCCATAGCAATTTTAAAACCATCGCCCTCGTTTCCTACGATTTGACTTTTATGAACCTTTACATCTTCGAAAGTAACGCCTCTTGTATCAGAGCATCTTTGTCCCATGTTCTTTTCTTTTTTTCCGACTATAACGCCTGGAGTTTTGCTTTCTACTATAAATCCTGTCATTCCTTTGTGGCCGGCAGCAGGATCTGTTTTTGTTAAAACAAAAAACCAATCAGCAACGCCTGCGTTTGTTATCCACATCTTGGATCCGTTAATGATATATTCATCGCCGACGCGAGTTGCAGTTGTGCGGATACCAGCAACATCGGAGCCTGCACCCGGCTCAGTAACTGCATAGGCAGCAAGCTTAAACTCATGAGTCATAGGCTCTACGAATTTTTTTAACACTTCATCACTCGCACCGATTAACACTGGCGCCAAAGCGAGATTATTCGCTAGAATTGCAGTAGCCATTCCCGAACAACCTGTATATAATTCCTCTCCCATGATAACATCATCTAGCTCACCTAATTCAGCACCGTTGTATTTTGCTGGAATGTGCAGATTCATAAGACCTGTTTCCCATGCTTTTTTGAGAATATCCATTGGATACTCTCCAGTTTGATCATGGTGCTCAGCTTTTGGAGCCATTTCATTTTTTGCGAAATCACGTGCAAGGTCACGCAGTGCTTTTTGTTCATCAGTCATTGTGAAATCAATCATGGTTTAATCCTTCGGTCACCTTACGCAAGGAGCGCCAGCACTCCCGTGCTGGACTTGGGGCTTTACACCTAGCGGTGGGCTTGCTGCCGCAGGCTGTTGCGATTATATTAGAAATATATAATATAATTACATTTAATTTTATAATAATTAACTTCCCTTATATTGCGTCTAGAGAATCA
>CAYQRR010000490.1:0-1845 GCA_964419635.1 uncultured Chitinophaga sp.
GGAGAATTCAGAATACCGAAAATGCTCAAATATCTGGATCAGCTTACGAAAGAAGATTAATAAGAAAAACTTATTCCCAGTATTATGCTCCGTTTACGAAGTAAATTGACTAATCATTCCAATAAAACAACTAACGTATTATTTCATTTATCACTCATTTCCCGAATCTTCGATTTCATGATTTAATCGTATTTTTGCATCTATGGCAGGTAATGTTTTCGGGGAATTATTCAGCATATCTACGTTTGGCGAAAGCCATGGAGCAGCTATTGGTGTAATCATAGACGGCTGTCCTGCCGGACTGACTATTGATACTGCATTCATCCAGTCAGAGTTGGACAAGCGCAAACCCGGTCAGTCTGCCATCGTTACTCAACGCAAAGAAGCAGATACTTTTGAAATTTTGTCCGGTATTTTTGAAGGAAAAACCGAAGGCACACCCATTGCTCTCTTGATCAGAAATGAAGATCAAAAATCGAAAGACTATGAGCATATCAAAGACAGCTTTCGCCCTTCGCATGCCGATTTTACTTATCAAGCTAAATATGGTTACAGGGATTATCGCGGGGGCGGCAGAAGCTCTGCACGCGAAACCGCAGCACGCGTGGCTGCTGGTGCTATTGCCAAACAATTATTGGCACAATTCGGCATCGAAATCTTTGCTTATGTATCACGAGTGGGTGCTATTCAACTCAACAAAAATTACACGCAACTCGATTTACACGCGATAGAAAATAATATAGTACGATGCCCCGATGCAGATACAGCAGAACAAATGATTGCACGCATTCAAGAGGTGCGCAAGGCAGGCGATACTATTGGCGGCATCGTTTCATGTGTCATAAAAAATGTACCACCCGGACTAGGTGAGCCCGTTTTCGACAGGCTACACGCCGATTTAGGCAAGGCCATGCTGAGTATTAATGCCTGCAAAGGCTTTGAGTATGGAAGTGGCTTTGCAAGTTTACATTTATTGGGCAGCGAGCACAATGATTTGTTTTATAATGACAATGGTGTAATTAAAACAAAGACAAATTACAGCGGAGGCATACAGGGCGGCATAAGCAATGGTATGGATATCTACTTCAATGCAGCTTTTAAACCGGTTGCTACCATCATGCAGGCGCAGGAAAGTGTGGATCAGGATGGTCAGGTTGTTGAAGTAACAGGTAGGGGCAGGCACGACCCTTGTGTATTACCCCGTGCAGTTCCTATAGTTTCTGCCATGTCAGCGCTCGTACTTGCCGATCATCTGCTAAGAAGTAGAGTCAATCGATTAGACCAAATACTATAACACCATGCGAAAAATATTGTTCTCCGTACAATCGTATTATTACATGAAGAGGAATATGCTGAACCTGTATGGGAATGATTTGGAAGACGGTTTAATAGAAATAAAATCATTTCCTGATGGCGAGCAATACCACCGTATTTTATCCAATGTAGATGGTAAACATTGTATCATTATCGGGGGAACGATTGATGATTTGTCCACGTTAGAATTGTTTGATATTGCCTTTGCCTGCGAACAATACGGCGCGGAAAAACTAAGCTTGGTCATCCCTTTTTTTGGATACAGCACCATGGAAAGAGCCGTGAAACCCGGTGAACTCGTGAAGGCAAAATCGAGAGCTTTATTGTTCTCCTCTATTCCTGATACATCGGAACAAAATGAAATATTGTTATTCGACTTACACACGGAAGGCTTGCCCTACTATTTTGAAAGTAACTGCCGGGCAAAGCATATTTACTGCAAAGAAATAGTGAAAGAAATTGCACTCGAAATCGGGGGCAGTAATTTTGTGATGGCATCAACCGATGCTGGTCGTGCTAAGTGGGTAGAGT
>CAYQRR010000491.1:0-1843 GCA_964419635.1 uncultured Chitinophaga sp.
CTCTTCTATCATCTCCAGTTTTCTTTCATAATTGGTCTTTTTCCAGGTAAGTTTAAGCACCACTACCAGGAATTCAAAAAAGAATAACAACAACGTAAAAAGAATATAAGTGCTAAGCATATAACCGTCCTCTTTAACCAGGTTAAACAAAGCTTTGATGCGTATCAATAGGGCATTCTCATTATAGGACTCTTTTCTATTATCACCGGCTGTTGCAATTGCCTGCTTCTTTTCTTCTTCAAGCTTTGTTTTTACTGCAAACAGCTTATCCAGTTCAGCCTTTCTTTCAGCTGCTTTTTTATCTTTTAAAGCAGTTATCTTACCAGCACCCCGCTTGCCTGTACCATAAGTACCATTTGCTTCATCTATTACTGCTTTTTCAGCTGATTCATGCATTGTTTTTGCAATAGAAATATCTGCATTTAACTGCGTATATCCATGCTCTTTTTCAAAATCGGCTGCAGCTTGGTCCCTGGCTTTTTGGATAGCATTATCTTTTAGTTTGACCACACTGGTGTCAATATCTTTTTTGAACACTACTTCATCGATGGCAATACTGCCCAGGGCTGCTACTATCAGGCCTATGCAGATCCTGAAAAAGGTTAGCCAACGGTTACCGTTTGCCATTACAATCAGTTTCTCCACAAAGAAAACGATGATCCCGCAGACTATCCCTGTTAAAATAGCCCAGCCCAGCCCGGTTTCCAACACCTGCCACGACAACATAAAGCCGTTAAATACCCATATCATTACCGGTACCATCATGGCGAGGGCCATGGCAGTTACTTTCTTTTTACTGGCTGGTGTATCGTTGGCCACTAACTGATAGTTATCTCCCGTTAAATTGCATGCAGTCTTAAGCATAAAAAAGAATTTATTAGTTAAACAATCCGGTACTTTCAGCAAAGAATTTTTCCTGCTGGTAACGTTCCAGCCCCTTTACAAAGCCAAGGCGATAGGCATGAATGGCAGTAGAAACAATGCCTTCATTTTCCGCAGAAAGAATTTTCTGAGTGTCCAGTTCATGGATGGTCACTTCCAGTTGCTTGATCTTCTCCTTCAATTTAGCCTCCAGCCGGGAAGAAATACCCTCTGCATCTATCAGGTGCAGTTTCAGTTCACCCAGTTCCGTACGTTTAATATCCATGCATTTATCTACTGCCAGCCTGAACTCAGAGCGAAGCTGCGATAGTTTATTATGTAAATAATCTGTTTCTGGATGACTGTACCCGTCATTATACCCCTGCCACTCGAAATTCTGGTCCAGGAACAGCTCTATCGGGTTGGCTGCTTTTTTAACTGGACTTTTCAGTTCGGGAGCTTCCTCCTCCACAAAGAGGTTTTTGTCTACCTGAATTATTGGTTCAGCGACAGCTGTTTCAGAGGCTGTATTATTAACTGAATTTTTGGGGCGGCGAAAGAAGTTGAATAATGACATGGCGTAAAATTTAATTGTTAAACGATGGTATTTGATATTGTTGATGACCGGCCTCATGGCATTTCTCGCACAAGGTGACCAGGTATTTATTTTCATAGTCCCAGGGTTCCCGTTTCATCCCGGTTTTGCTATCGGTATGGTACTGGCGGTGGTGTACTTGCAGGTTCTGCCCGTTGCCACAGTTACGGCATTTCCGGTTGTCCCTTTCCAGGACCTGTTCCCTTTTCTGCCTCCATCTTTCTGTCAGCAGCAATTCGAGGTAGGTGATGTCTTTTGCCATAGTTTACTTTTGTTTTACAAGATTAAAAGCTATATGTGCAATCTATTTGCAAGGATATTTTAATATTGGTTTATTAGCAATAGAGTTACTATTATATATGTTTATTCTATATATTAGTTGAGTCC
>CAYQRR010000492.1:0-1842 GCA_964419635.1 uncultured Chitinophaga sp.
AAAACAACTATTCCATTCTTACCAATGATGATGACTTTTATCTGCTTTCGCTAAGCAAAGGATTTCCGCCTAAAATCATCTTGCTGCGAACGGGCAACCAAAGCACCAAATACATTGCTGAAGTATTGACTAAGCACAAATGGAAATCAATCATTTTGTAAGCAGCACAGATTATGGTGTTTTAAAAATTTATTAATGCTACACCAATCAGGCATTTTGCTTTTTTGCCATTATCCGCATAGAAAAGCGAGCGAATAAACAAACGGAGATTGTAACGTTTTAAAAAAAGTGCCATGTATTAAACCGGTTGGGAGTTTAACTTACGCGCCACAATTACCCAGTGCCCAAAGAAAAACTCCTGCTTTAGCAATTCTGTTTTCAAAATTTCAAATCCCTGCTCTTCCAAAAAGGTTTGGTATTCGGCTAAATCGTATTGGTGGGGATGTAATACATCTCCGGGAATAATCCGGAACAGATGTTTGAAAAAAGAAAAATGGTGCGCATCAACGGTAAGGATAAGGGTGCCCCCCTCGGCACACAGTGCTTTCAGTTGCTCAAAACCCTTTCCAGATCGCGCACATGGTTAATACAGTTCATGCAAAACACCCGCTCAAATTTATCCTGAACGCTAAACGCTTCTATCGTGCTGTTTACAAACGTTACGTTCGGGTAATCGCGCGGAGCAAAAAACGGAGTTTCGCGTTCGTAAGCATCCACCAGCGGGTCAACGGCTGTTACTTTGCAATCGGATAAGACCATAAAAACACCTGCGGGTCCACAGCCTAAATCGCACACTTTCGCATTTGGTGGAATGACCAAAACATCCGACACCTGTTTCAGTAATTGCCGCCAGTAGTTTCGCTTCCAGTTCAAATACTCCTCCTTGTCTTTGTTTTTCAAATAGCGTTTCCACCAGCGCAGCTCAAACCACTGTGCTATTTTCCAACGAAACATGGAGTAAGCATTTTGCCGGGGCTTCCTCATACAATCAGATACTTTTCCACAGGTGCGAAACTAATCTTCAAGCACAAATGCATTCTTCTATTTTCGCGGTACAGCTGCTTGCTGCTCTATCGTTCTTTACATGATAAAGAGAGGAAAGTCCGGACAACACAGAGTACCGCACCACCTAACGGGTGGGTTCTGCTGCAAAGCAGAAACAGACAGTGCCGCAGAAAATAACCGCTACGGAGCAATCCGGAGTAAGGGTGAAAATGTAGTGTAAGAGACTACGGTCAGCAGTGGCAACATCGCTGGCGGGTAAACCTTGCGGGTTGAAAGCTCCTGTATATCAGCGCTGAAGTGCTACTCGCACGATTGTTCGCTGAGGGGTTGAGTGCTACAGGTTTCGTGTGAGCGAAATCGCAGATAAATGATAGAGACCCATCTTGGGATGGGAACAGAATCCGGCTTACAGGCAAGCAGTCTTTTTATTTAATCTACCGGAGGCCATCGCAAATTGCATTGCCTCCTTTAAAACAAACAGGGGGGCGCTGCCCAACAGCAAGTGCCCTTTTAAAACAAACACACCATGGCCACTATCCTGATTGCCGATGATGAAAAGAGTATCCGCAAAACCCTGCGGGAAATACTGGAATATGAAAGTTACAAAGTAGAGGAAGCAACCGATGGCGCTCAGGCTTTGGCAATGTTGACCGATGGCGACTACGACTGCGCCCTGCTCGACATTAAAATGCCGAAGATGGATGGCATGGAAGTGCTCGAAAAAATTAAAGCCACCGATTGCGACACGCCCATCATTATGATTTCGGGGCATGGCACGGTAGAAAATGCGGTAGAAGCGACTAAAAAAGGAGCCTATGATTTTATTCAAAAGCCACC
>CAYQRR010000493.1:0-1840 GCA_964419635.1 uncultured Chitinophaga sp.
TTTACTATGTCGTTGCTGTGAATGCGAACGGGTGTACAAATAGTGCAAAGACGATGGTCACTGTTTTTCCGCCTCCACAGCTTACTACAGGAAATACTACTACCTGTGCTGGACAAACATTTACGCTCAATGCTGGAGGAAACGACCAATACCTTTGGCAGCCTGGAAATTTATCCGGGCCATCTATCAGCCCAACACTAGTAAGTAACACCACCTACACACTTACGGGATTAACCAGCCTTGGTTGTAGTCAAAGCAAAACATTTGACGTAGTGGTTCACGCACCACCACATATTTTAACAACTTCAGATAGCATTTGTCTTAAAGAAGAAGCAAAAATTACAGTGACCGGAGCATCCAGCTACGTTTGGCAGCCGGGCAATTACAAAGGCGCTGTTTATTCTGTTAGTCCTGCTGTATCGACTATTTACACTGTCACTGCAACAGATCTAAATGGCTGTACCAACACTATGCTTGCTACCGTGATGGTAAAACCTAGTCCTCATGCTCAATTCACAGCAGATCCAAAAATTGTTTCCATTTTGGATGCTACAGTTTATTTTTCGAATCAGGTGGAACAAGGAGTAAAATATATTTGGGATTTTGGAAATTCGGATAGTTCATCCACCGCAAATCCAAGTTATACATATGTAGATTCTGGAAGTTATAAGGTCTGTCTTACAGCGTCTACACCAGAATGCGACGATGTGAGTTGCCATACGATTATTGTAAAGCCCGACTGGACGATTTATATTCCGGATGCTTTCTCACCGAACGGAGATGGATTGAATGACACATTTACCGCTGAGGGAACCAACCTGCGCGGTTTCGAAATGTGGATTATGGATCGGTGGGGAAACACAGTCTATCATACCCGTCAGATCACTAATCCTTGGGGAGGATCTAAACATAATCTCGAAGGAAAAGAAAATATTCTTCTTGAAGATGTTTATTTGTATAAAATAATCGTCTTTGATGTTTTCCATAAAGAACATAGCTATCTTGGTACAGTGACACTTGTTCGCTAAGCTATTTTTGGTATGTTTTTTGGATGTACACGAGTACTAAAAAACAAAAACATTATGAAAAAATTATCTTCTCTATTGGTCGTTGCGATAATTGCAGGCACCAATTTATTCGCCCAACAAGCTCCGGCTACTCAAGCTAAACCCGCTTCTCCGGCAACACCCGCAGCTCCGGCCAGCGCTCCAGGGAAAGCCAAGAAAGAACACTTGAGTCCAGAACAAAAAGCAGAAGCAGTAACTTCTAAAATGACCAGTGTTTGCAACTTGAATACAGATCAGCAAACACAAGTAAAGCAAGTCGTATTGGAAAGAGCACAAAAACATGAAGCTAACCGAGCGCAAAACAAAGGCAACAAAGAAGCGATGAAAACAGCTAATAAAGAGGTCAACAAAGCAGCCCACGAAAAAATCAAAACGATCCTTACCGCCGAGCAAATGCAAAAATGGCATCAGTATGTAAAAACTGCCAGAGCAGCAAAAGCAGGCACTTCAACCGAACCAGCTACTAAGCCGGCTTCTTCAACTTCCGGAAACAATGAGCCAAGTGCAGACGATTTGTTTGATGCTGTAGACAATCATTAGTACGTTTGCCAAAACGAGAAAAGGTGTATCAAATTGAATGGTACACCTTTTTTATTTACAGATATCGAATTACGCTAAAAAAAATCTTTTACTTTTTTTTCGATGATTTCCCACTCTATCAGGAATCCATCATGACCATAAGGAGAATCGATCAGCTCAAAACGGGCAGCTGGCATATGTTTCGCAAGATAGAGTTGTTCTTCAACTGGGCAAAGCAAATCGCTACTCAATCC
>CAYQRR010000494.1:0-1837 GCA_964419635.1 uncultured Chitinophaga sp.
GAGAATGCAATGCCGGACGCTCCTGCACGGCCTGTTCTGCCTATTCGGTGCACATACGTTTCGGGTACATTAGGGAGCTCATAATTGATAACATGCGATAAATTTTCTACATCAATACCCCTTGCCGCGATATCGGTGGCCACCAGCACACGCGTGCTGCCCGATTTAAAATTTCCCAACGCACGCTGCCGGGCATTTTGCGATTTATTGCCGTGAATGGCCTCTGCCTGTATGCCGGCTCTCACCAGGTCTTTCACCACTTTATCGGCTCCATGTTTGGTGCGGGTAAATACCAAAGCAGAACGGATTGATTTGTCTTTCAATAAATATTGTAACAGGTCACGCTTATCCTTTTTCTCTACCATGTAGATGGACTGCGAAATAGTGTTGGCGGTAGAGGATACGGGGGTAACCTCCACTTTTTTAGGATGCCTTAATATGGAATTCGATAACTGCTGAATTTCGCCCGGCATGGTAGCCGAAAAGAAAAGTGTTTGTCTTTTGACGGGCAGTTTGGCGATTACTTTTTTTACATCATTTATAAAACCCATATCCAACATGCGGTCAGCCTCGTCTAATACAAAAATTTCAATCTGGTTAAGGTGAATAAAGCCTTGGCTCATCAAATCCAGTAAACGACCGGGTGTGGCTATCAGAATATCTATACCGTGTTGCAGTGCGCGCGTTTGTGCGCCTTGTGGTACACCTCCAAAAATGACGGTGTGTCGAAGCGTTAGATTTTTGCCATAGGCGGCAAAACTTTCTCCAATCTGAATGGCCAGTTCACGCGTAGGCGTAAGAATTAAATTTCGGATAGGGCGCTTGCCTTTATCGCTTACTGGCTTGCCGTTCAGTAATTGAAGAATGGGGATGGCAAAGGCCGCTGTTTTACCAGTACCTGTTTGTGCGCATCCCAGCAGGTCGGTACCTTCCAGCACAATGGGTATAGACTGTTCTTGGATGGGAGTAGGCTGTGTGTAGCCTTCCTGTGCAAGGGCTTTTAAAATTGGGGGTATAAGGTTTAAATCTTCGAACTTCATATTAAATATTGAGCGCGCAAGGTAGAAGAAATTGCAGGATGCGGCATTAGGCGCAACTTAGTAGAGTAGCAGAGCGAATGTGTGAATGGAGTTTGTGCGGTAGGAATGGATTAAATCCGGCTAGAGGATTAAGAATCCCACCGAACAAAAAATATACATTAGCATTTATAAACTCCGGTTCATGAAAAAACTTATTCGCTTACTCGCAGGGTTTTCACTTCTGATAGTTTTACTGATATTGATAGCCTACTCCACCGGTAATGGCTACTTGATGAAGGGTCTGTGGGCATCTTACTTGCATGGCTATAATTCAGCCAGCATAGGCGATGCCCGCTTTTTTGATACGCACACTATCGATGCGCCCGGTAGATATGAAGAGTGGCCGCTTCATGCCTCCTATAATCAACAGCCACTCAGTGCTCCACTTACCGCTATGTTGGAGAAAACAAAAACAGTTGCTTTCCTGGTTATTAAGGAGGATAGTATTTTGTGCGAACAATATTGGGATAAATATACCGACAGCTCGCGTTCCAATTCATTTTCCATGGCCAAGAGTATTACCACCATGCTGGCCCAGGTAGCCATTCAAAAAGGATTTTTAAAAGCCTGGAATCAGAAAGTGAAATCATTATTGCCCGAACTGACCGGTCCTTATGCCGATAGCCTCGAGCTTTGGCATTTATCTACCATGAGTTCCGGCTTGGATTGGGATGAAAAATATAAAGACCCTTTCAGCGTAACAACTAAGGCTTATTATGGCAATGATGTAAATAAATTATTGCTCCAATTACCCATTG
>CAYQRR010000495.1:0-1835 GCA_964419635.1 uncultured Chitinophaga sp.
ACACAAGGCACCCGGTCCGCCGGTTGTTCCTGTAGCGATGAGGTTAGCAGAGCTCCACAGGTTGTTTCTGTTACTGGTACCACTGCTCAACGCCGCATTCATACGTGCACATTGTCCGATGGAGAACATATTCTGACAATTACCATTGGTGTAATCCATATAGTTGGTGAACATGTCACCATTCGGACCATTTGAGCAGGTGACGTGTGGGAAATTAGGGCAATTGCTTTGGTTAGCTGCTTCCTGAGTAGGGGTATCAGTCACGAAATCACTTCCGCAAACTGCATCACCCCAGATGTGGCGAAGATTCAGCCAGTGGCCCACTTCGTGAGTCGCTGTTCTTCCCAAGTTACCTGATGTAGCTGCAGTACCGATTGATCCGGTAAAGTCGTGCTTGAGCACAATGCCATCTGTTAACGGACTACCGCCCGGGAACTGGGCAAAACCAACAACGATACCTGCTCCACCATTGATATTTTCAATCGATTTCACTACCCAAACATTGAGGTACATGTTGCTTGGCCAGTAACTAAGTGCTTTCACATTGTCGCGCGCATTGTTGGTGAGCGGACTGTATACTCTTACCACACCATCGGTACAATTCCCGTTCGGATCGAGTGTGGCTATACGAAATTCCACTTCGCAGTCACCACCCAGTGGTTTGAAAACTGAAGGTGTATTTACGGTGTCGGCATTCAGGCGGCGGTAGTCGGCATTAAGCGTCTCGAGTTGGTTCAGACACTGTGCCCTTGAAATGTTCTCAAGCCCCCCTTCATGAATGATATGAAATACTACCGGGATGACACGAACTACTGAAGAATTTCTGTTTTGTGTCCCCGATTTTTTTGCAATGTATTGATTGACATACTGTTGAGTTTCTACCTCCAATGCCTGCTGATTAGCTCTGAATGCCGGGTCATTGGCCATCATTTGTTTATAATAATGGTCGGTTAAACACTTGTCATGCTGTTGTACAGCTGCCTGAGCGAATATTGCAGCCGGAAAACTGATCAGTGCAAGCATGGCCAGCATTGTGTAAAGTCGTTTCATGAGGGTTCTGATTTATTGTTAGAGTATTGATTTACAACAATTTGATAATTATTTTGTTTTATGCAGACAAAAAAAAGATGCCCGATTAAATCAAACACCTTCAAGTTTCTGTTCTGAGCCGCTAATTTACTCATAAAAAGCCAGATAACCAAGGTTGATTTGTCATGAAATGGTAACCCTTTAATAGTCCGGGGTTTCATTAAATGTTTTAAAATCAATTGATTGAATCTATTAATCCCAAAAGAACGGTGTGGCTCCATTGTAAAAAAGCAGGTTTTCAATAAAAGGAAAGGAAAGAAATCATAAATTCGTAACCCTAATTCAATTCATCTAAATCAACAACCATGAAAAAATTTTTACTCCTGGCAGCCATATTGTGCACGGGTTTAGCCACTCAGGCCCAATATTATTATCTGCCATTTACCAGTAATCCTGGTCAGAATCCGGGAAACCTCAATACTGACGGAGAGTATCCGGTCGGAGGCGGTTTACCAGCTGGATGGACAACCATCCGTACTTCCAGTGCCACACCGGCATGGAGCAATTTACAAACTCTTCCGTTTGCATTCAACTTTAATGGTGCTCCGGTTACCGATTACAAGGTTTCTACAACCGGTATCCTCACCTTTGATGTGGCCAGTGCACTTGCAGCTCCGGCTTCTGCCTCACAGGCACTTCCTTCTGCCTTGATCCCCGACAAGTCTGTTTGTGTTTGGGGATTGCAAGGTACAGGTGCCAACGATAATGTGGTTACCAAAACATTTGGTACAGCACCGAATCGCCAG
>CAYQRR010000496.1:0-1833 GCA_964419635.1 uncultured Chitinophaga sp.
TAACACTGACCTATCGCATCGAGAACTTTGACCTGGGGCCGAAAAGGAACGGCATCTTCTTCAAAATCCAGAACCATTACCCACGAAGTTGGTCATTGCCTGGGGCTCTGGCACATGTGGCAAGATCAATCTGTTGGCGGGGTTGGAGATGGCTGTGCATTTATTGTTGGACATGACTGCACCGATAATGATGATAAAGTCTGCGATACTCCCCCCATGAAAGAACCTGTTTACAATTGTACTGCCACGTCCAATACTTGTGCCAATGACACCATTGGGCCTGATCCATATGGTGTGGACGTCGTAGACCAGATCGAAAATTTCATGAGCTACAACTCTTGTCAAAATATGTTTAGCAAAGGACAAAGACAACGGGTAGAAGCAGTTTTCCAGACGTACAATGAACTTAAAAAACTTATTTCATCCACCAATCAACAGGCTACCGGAACCAATAATGGCTACGTAAAAGTGCTTTGCCCGCCAGTTGCAGACATCTTGCCCGGACACGGTACGTTACTTTGCAAAGGTGCCAGTGTAAAATTTACAGATGCCTCAAAAGGAGGCCAATCCAGCAATTGGACCTGGAACTTCCCCGGTGGAAATCCATCCAGTTCAACACAGCAAAATCCTATTGTAAAATATGATTCCGTCGGTGTCTTCGATGTACTCTTTATTTCCTCTAACACTGCCGGAAGCGATACCATTGTTTACAAGAAACACATCGTCGTGTCGGATCCTCAAGCAACCTACAACGCTGCGACCTATTTGGAAGGGTGGGAAGACAGTTTATTGTACACAAAAGATTGGAAAAAATTTAATAGTAATGGCAAAGGAAGCTGGAAAAGAGCTAAGGGAGCGGCATACCAGGGAAATTACGCGATGATGGTAAACAATACCGAAACGTGGTCCAATGAAGTTGTTGAATTATATAGCCCCAGCTACGATGTATCGACTGTCGCCAATGCCGAAGCAGCTTTTAAAGTGGCATTTGCGAAACGAGACTCCACCTCAAAGGACGAATTGAAAATATCTGTCTCTACAGATTGCGGCGCCAGCTGGTCGGTGCGCTACAGCAAACAAGGAACCGGATTAGCGACAGCACCTTTTCAATCAGCCCCTTTTATTCCGAATACTAATCAATGGAGAGATGAAAAAATAAACCTGGGATTACTTTTCGGCACGAGTAAAAATCTTCAATTCAAATTCGAATTTTTTTGTCGCAAAGGAAATAATATTTACATCGATAATTTTAATATCCGTGACAAAACAGTTGGAATCGAACAATTGGATTTATCATCGAACATCAAGATTTATCCCAATCCCTCGGATGGCAATAACATTTCGCTTGATATAGATCTCCCGGAAAGTGCAACAAATGTACATATCGAAGCATCTGATATACTAGGCCGGATAACCGGTGTATTGCTGAATGGCACCACATTGACTTCCGGTTCGCATCATTTTATTTTGCCTGCTTCCTTTACATCAACCAAAGGAGTTTATGTTATCCGGATGTATTCAGACAGTTACCAGTGGACTAAAAAGCTTGTGGTGGAGTAATTGCGTTTGAAGTAAGAACGTTGAAGTTACCTGCGAAGAAGTATTGCTTAGACTGATTTAGGCAATTAGAATTACGAACGCTATCTTAAAGTAATACGGGATAATTTCCTCACTCCTGGTTGCATAGAGTAGTGAGGATTAATTAGGGATTTAACTGAAGATTGCACACCTCGCTAGATCACTTTGCAGGGAGTGAAACCAAACTATTGTTCATTTAACTTGATCTTCCACTCCTAAGACATTCGCTCTATTTACAATAGAGAACACATTCCT
>CAYQRR010000497.1:0-1832 GCA_964419635.1 uncultured Chitinophaga sp.
TTCACGATAGAGACTTTATACATGAAATGTATCCCCAAAAAGATGAACAGATTAAACACCGGGTCAATGATGCCTGATTTAAAATGAAGCTGCGGAGTCATGGAGCAGGCAAACAGCAGCGCCCATAACACTCCAAACTGCGAATTGAAAAGCATTCGCCCAATGTTGAACACCACCAACATGGTAGCCATACCACAAACAGCGTTGGGCAGACGAGCGGCCAATTCTCCCACTCCTAAATAATGCATGCTTAGCGCCTGCAACCAAATGAACAAAGGGGGCTTTTCGTAGAATGGCTGAAAATCAATTTGCACCATCCGCCAGTTGCCGGTCAATAGCATCTCGCGCGCGCTTTCGGCAAAGTTGATTTCATCCCAGTCAAGCAGATGCACACTCCCTAATTGGGGCAAAAACAATAGTGCGCCAATGAGCAAAAGGAAAAATTGTGTGGGAAACTGTAAGAGTCTTTTCAGCAGCGTATCAATCATTCGCAAACAGGGTTTTGTTTCGCCAGGTTAGTTTTTGATATGCGGCAGACTGGGTGATGCTGCTGCGTACAAGTGTAGTAATAATAACAGCAAGCAGCGAACCGAAATATACGTCTATAAAAAAGTGCTGAAGCAGATAAACACGAGAGAGCCCTACGAGCAAAGCCATGGCAAAAAATGCTACACCCCACACTTTGTTTTTGGTGATAAAGCATAATGAAAGAAACAAGGCAAAAGCCAGGGCGGTATGCCCCGAAGGAAAACTATGATACCGGGCTACTTCCATACCCGGCACAAAGTTAAGTTGAATTGCACTGCTGAAATAAAGTGAGGGGCGCAACTGTTCCTCAAACACCACTGTTTTTAAAAACTGTACTATCCCGCCCACCGTGGCATAAGTAATAGCCAGAATTAGCCCATTGCCATACCCTCCAAAAAGAATGATAAAGAGCATGAGAATAAAAGCGGGTGCCTCTGCCATTCGAGTTACATTCAGAAAAAAAGCATCGAACCAAGGCGAGTGAAGTCCATTTACAAAAATGATTTCGCGGCCTTTGTCCATAGTTAGCAGCAGGATAGCCCCGGCTGCTAAAAATACAGCATATAAAAAGAAGAAGAGGCGATGTTCCTGCACGAGTTTGATCATGGCTGTGCAGTTTTAACCGGTTTAAGGCGACTCAACCATTTAGTGTAATAGTCAATACTAAAAATCTTGGAATCGCTGGTAGCTTTCATGGTGAGGAATAAACCCATTGGCAGCAGCACAGCGGTGGAGAGCCACATGCCGCCAAAAGCAGTCAGCACATTGTTCTCGGCCAGCTTTTCGCCAATCATGCCGGTTACGTGATAAAGAATGAAGAATATAACCGAGTAAAACAAGGGCCAACCCAATCCGCCCTTGCGGATAATAGAACCCAATGGGGCTCCGATAAAAAACAAGACCAGACAAGCTACAGAGAGCGTAAACTTGCGATACACTTCTATCATGTGGGTGGTGTAGTCTTTGCTTTTATAACTCATCTGCTTGGCGGTTACATCTGCAAAGTTTTTGATGTTGCGCGCTTTGTTCATCGCCTTTTCCAAAATCTGAATCTTGGTGCGCTGGTCATAACTGGTTAAATCGGCCAGATAGCCACCGGCTTGGGCCACAGGTGCCGTTTCATGGGCATGTGATACGGTGTCGGCTCCCATTCGTTTAAAGGCGTAGTAAGGAATCAGGTAGTTATTAAACCCGGCAAGCAGTTGACGCTCTTCGCTGTGTATGGTATCTATCTCATCATAAAGCTGCTGCAAATTCAGCATTTGCTTCAGGTCTTTAAAGAAGTTTTCATCGGTCCGTGATAG
>CAYQRR010000498.1:0-1832 GCA_964419635.1 uncultured Chitinophaga sp.
ATTTATTAATGATAGTGCGAGTCTGGCTTTCCGGAGCTGGCTTAAAGGCTACTAAAGCAAAGAGCACAACAGAAAGGAATGGCAGGATATTTTTCTTGAACATGAATGATGAATTAAAATTTGATTAAGTAAGGAAAACAAACACCGTGCCGAAGGGAAAGTTTAGTAAGCAACACCCAGTTTTTTGTAAATAAAACTCATTAGCCAAGCCGGTCCTATCATCAAAAATTGAAGGTCTTTTAAGAATGATGGTTTTGCGCCTTCCACCTTATGTCCGTAAAACTGAACTATCCAGGCCAACACAAAAATGACAACACAAACTAACCAAAGAGGCAAACCCGCAGATTCAATAGCATAGCAAGCCGCAGCACATAGCATAGAAAAAACAAACATCCCTATCCACAAAGTGCGGGAAAGAGAAAAATAATAGACCGTAACCCCCAGCAACATTAGAACAGCCAGATTTAGCGGAAAACCATCCTTCAACTGGACCGGCAATTTCACACTATAAAACAGACCGGTAATACTGAAAAAAATCAAGGGGACACATACCCAGTGAATAAGTTTGTTGGTTGGATTCTGGTGGCTTGCTCCGTATTCATCGAGCCAGGTCTGTATAGATTTCATAGTTAATTATTTCGCGCCAAAATAGATTTTATTGGAAATAGTTTTGCGTTCAGTGATAAGTACTATTTTTGAAACCAGGTCAATTTACATTTTCATGCAAAAATTAGTTTTACTCTTAGCCACGGCCTTGTTGTTCATCTCCGATGGATTTTCACAGGTTGGTATCAATATTTTAATTCCTGACAGCAGTGCTGTTCTGCAACTGGAAAGCGACAAAAAAGGATTAGGGCTCTCTCGCCTCACCACCTTACAGCGCGATGCTATTACCAACCCACTAAAGGGACTCACCATCTTTAATACCACGGACAGTTTAATTGAGTATTGGAATGGAGAATGCTGGCTGAAAGCTTACCAAAAGAACTGCAATGAGTGTGCTTTCACGATGACTATTGATGACCCCACCGATACGCTTGACCGGGTAATTACGGATACTGTAAGTTCTACGATAACCATTAACCAGACCAATGGCAACCAGGATATTTCTGTCATATACTTAGCCTCTCTGCCACAAGGAGTAAGTGTATATTTTAACGGGAATACAACCATCGACAGTGCGGGTAGCGTCGAAATTGTTGTAAAAGCAGATTTATGTGCCCCGGTAGGTGGCAATTACCCAATTATTATACAAGCTTTTTGCGGAGATGAAATCCGGTTTCTTTCCTACAATGTTTATATCAGAGGACCTCAGCAGTTCACCATCCCCACCGACCAGTTGAACTATGATTTGCAAGCAATCAACAACTTGCCCAACAGTCCCGCCCAATATTTAATCTTAAACATTAATAGCGGTGTAGAAATAAAATCTGCATCCACCGCCAATCCTGCCTATACTACCGGAGGCATTGATGCTGCATCTTTAGTTTGTATCAACAATAATGGAGCAGTATTGGGCCGTGGTGGCGATGGTGGTTCCTTTACATTTAATGGAAACCTGTTTGTTATTGGAGGAGAAGCCGGTAAAAAAGGTGGTGTGGCTATGGATCTCACCTCCAGAACAATATTGACTAACAATGGCGCTGTATATGGGGGTGGAAGTGGAGGTGGCTCGGTTGGCTTTGCCATTGGCACCCCTAGTATTCCCATCATTGGTTCCATCGTTGTAGGGTTTGGATTCTGTGGTGGTGGAGGGTCCGAATCAGGTATGGGAGGAGTTACCAACGGTGGTGGTATCACCATAGGTTTGTTCGAAGATGGTGGCGATGCCA
>CAYQRR010000499.1:0-1831 GCA_964419635.1 uncultured Chitinophaga sp.
CCACATAGGCTTTGGCTGTGGCATAAATAACATCCGTATCGTTGCCAAATCCATAGTAAAATACACCGTCTTTAGAAATTTGGATATGCACTTTTCCCGTATCGTCAGAGCCTCCCGTAATGGCTTGCACCAAATATTCCTCCAAACGAACCGGATGCTGTACAATCTTATCAATTGCTTTTAACGTGGCATCCACCGGGCCACAACCGTCAGCAATTTCTACCGTGCGTTTACCTTCTTTCATCAATGCCACGGTAGCCGTTGCCTGGTGGCGTTTGCCGCAGTGTACTTCCAAATAGTCTATCTCATAAATTTTGCCTTCACGACTTTGTCCCATCAGTTCCAATAAATCTTCATCATAGATTTCTTTGCGGTTGTCTGCCATATCCAAGAAACGGGCGTAAGTTTCATCTAACTGTGCCTGGTCTAAATTAAACCCGATGTTTTCCATGCGATGTTTCAAAGCAGCCCTACCGCTTCTGGCTGTCAGCACGATTAATGATTCGGGAATGCCGACATCATGCGGGTCTATGATTTCATAATTTTCCCGGTTTTTCAATACTCCATCCTGATGTATGCCTGATGAATGTGAAAATGCATTTCTTCCAACAATAGCTTTATTCGGTTGCACAGGCATGCGCATCAGTCTTGTAATTAATCTCGAAGTAGGATATATTTTTTTGATGTTAATGCCGCATTCTAAATCTAAATTATTTTTATGCGACTTGAGAATCATCGCTATTTCTTCCAGGGAAGTATTACCCGCACGTTCGCCGATGCCATTCATTGTTACTTCCACTTGACGAACACCGTTCTCGATTGCCGCCACGGAGTTAGCAGTAGCCAAACCCAAATCATTATGACAGTGTGCAGACAAAATAGCTTTATCAATATTCGGCACATTATTCATCAAATACTTAATTTTTGCACCGTATTGTTCGGGCAAACAATAACCTGTCGTATCGGGAATATTGACTACTGTAGCACCATTGGCAATTACCGTTTCTACCATACGTGCCAAAAACTCTAAATCAGCACGTCCCGCGTCTTCACAAAAAAACTCAACATCATCCACGTAATTGCGGGCATACTTTGCTGCCCATGCTGCTTTTTCCAGTATATTTTCCCGTGTCGTTTTTAGCTTATTTTTGATATGAATATCAGATGAACCAATGCCCGTATGTATTCGGGCTCGCTTAGCATGTTTCAGCGCCTGTGCCGCACAATCGATGTCGGCAGCCACGGCACGGGTGAGTGCACAAATGGTAGGCTTGGAAATATTTTTGGTAATTTCTACTACTGAATTGAAATCGCCGGGTGAAGAAATCGGGAATCCGGCTTCCAGCACATCCACACCTAACTCTTCAAGAGCTAATGCCACTTCAATTTTTTCGATGGTATTCAACTGGCAACCCGGAACTTGTTCGCCATCACGTAATGTGGTATCAAAAATAAAAATCTGCTTGCTCATAAAATTAAAATGAAATAAAAAATGCTTGCAAATAAAATTAAAAATTTATGTAAGTCAATTAATTACTGCTACATTAAGAATAGATTATCTGTGTATGTCGGCAATACTACAATTGTTGCAAATCCACCAGCTTCTTATACTCGCCTGCCTTGGCGATTAGTTCAGCATGTGTACCCCGTTCTGCTACTTTACCTTGTTTGAGTACAATGATTTCATCAGCAAACAATACAGTCGATAAACGATGTGCGATAATAATTGCCGTTTTATTTTCCAGCAAATGCTGCAATGCATCCTGCACTAATTTCTCAGCATTGCTGTCTAAGTGCGAGGTGGCCTCATCCAGAATCAGAATCGGAGCAT
>CAYQRR010000500.1:0-1831 GCA_964419635.1 uncultured Chitinophaga sp.
ACTGTACCGGAGTACCAATCACCCCAATACCACAATATCGCTGGATCTTTAGCCATTAACCTGGTTTTTCAATTTAAAAATGATGTGGTAGGATGGGCAGGATTGGCTACCTGCATGAGTGCCCCATCGCTGTTATCTCAACTGTTGCACACTTTACAGCACGTTTCCGTATGCGTCTATTCCCTTTCGGTACTTTCCGCCACCATCCCCCACATCAAAGAACTAATCGCCGGAAGGGAAGGACTCGAACCTTCATCAATACGAGTGTACTAGTCGTAGCGTCACCATTTGCGCCACCTCCCGGTATCTATTGTGCTTTGGTTTATGCTCGGAAATCGCCTTGGGTATCACAAGGTTTCCTATTCTTAACAACCTGCAATCCACCTCTACACAATAGAATATTTTAAAGAACTAAAAAGGCGGTGCGCATTCGACCCAACTTTGCCGCTCCGTTGCGCTAAGCCAACCCGTAAGGATTGCCAGGTCTTATTTATTCCGCCGTAAATCATTTATTCTTCAACATCCTCCCCGCTTCAAATATTGGAAGATTTGCCTCCGTTGGGATATAAATAGTTGCCTGTGGATTCTTTTCAATGTTATCAATCCAAAGCCAGTGCAAATAGGCTTCATTATCCTTTAATGATTCACCAATAATTTTGTTGGAAGCAGCAACACCATTAGCCCGTATGGTGTCAGCATCAGCAAGCATCTTAGCTGATTCCAACTTAGCCTTAGCCTCCTGTATTACGATCTGCCGTGATGATTCAGCCTCTCTCAGTTTTGCTTCACCTGCTTTACGCTGTTGATAAACCTTGTATTGTGGGCATCCTACAAGGCATAAAACAACTATCACACAAATAAGCAGCCCAAGTAGTGTAGACCATTTAAAAATTTGTGATAAAAGCCTTTTGTTTTCAATAGCTTCCTGTTCTGTGTAACCCATAGTATTTGTTTTTTGTTTTTATTTTTCAGTAAGTTCTGAACCTTTAAAATACTAAAATGTTTAGCCGTACAAATCAAAGCCCCTCGGCTGTCGGGCTGCTTAATCCAGACTACGATGTAGAGAGGAAACCCAACGCCGGGGGCGTATCTTCAATAAAATGATTGTAGAAATTGTAAAACATAGTCCTAGATTAAGCATTTCAAATATACGGAATTTTTCCCAAAAACGATCAACAGGGGGCAAGTTTTTTTTAGGCTGCATAAGCCTTGTTTAGCTTGCGGACCATCGCCTTTCTCCCTGTCGAAGTCGGGGCGGTTTCCCCTGTGTTAACCAGGATTTTCATTGCCGTCAATTCCGATAAGCGTTTCCATACCTGATCCGGCCTTAACCCTGCTTTGTTAGCAATCTGCTCGAAGTTGCCGCCGTTTGGAAGTTTGCGGGTAGCTTTGATGATTTTGCCCCACATGGTGCGCCGGTGATCCTTGATGGAATCGTAAGCGGCTTTGGATGTTTTTCTGACTTTCATATAGATTTATTTAAAAATGTCTAATTGTGCTGTCTGTTCTTTAAACCGTTTACAGGCGGCTTCGTAATAGTCTTTATCCAGTTCACAGCCTACAAAGTCAAAGCCCATTTGATGCGCTGCAATAGCACTGGAGCCGCTGCCTAAGTGAGTGTCTAAAATCCTGTCACCGGGTTTGGCGTAGTTGTGTAAGAGCCATTTATACAAGGCTACTGGTTTTTGAGTTGGATGGATCTTTTCAGATGCAGAAGATGCCCCTTCAATATTCCCGTAATACCTGTAATCAAAAACTTTAGCCGGTTTATTCATGCTATTCCAAGCATACTCACAATCTGAGAAATTATCAACAGGTTGATGTTTATACC
>CAYQRR010000501.1:0-1830 GCA_964419635.1 uncultured Chitinophaga sp.
TGATAGCCGCTGCCCTTCCAAACCCTCGAAAATACAAAGTAAAAAAACCGGGTGGTTATGTACAAAAAAGACAGGTATGGATTATTCAGCAAATGAATTTTTGGGGCGGACGACTGGATTATAACGTAGAAGAAAAAGAGAATTGACATTTACGATCAATGGCATCTTGCGCATAGTAGACCTTCTGCTTTTATTTTTGCTCCGCTACATCAAACAGTACTTGGCATTTTGGCAGTAACGCTTTGATGATGGCTACATCATATTCGGTTATTGGATTGCCGCGTAAGTCTAGCGTGATCAAATTTTTAAGAAAACATACCTGTTCTGGCAATCGATGAAGACGATTATTTTTCAACGAAAGATATTCGAGATTTTTCAGACGAGCAATTTCCTTTGGTATCACTATCAAATCGTTGTCATCCAACACCAAATGTGTTAAGGATTTAATTTCACCAATAGACGCCGGCAGATCGTTAAGCTTAGACTTAGTGATGCTTATTCGATGCAAATTCTGCAGTTTGCCAATGTCTTTGGGTAATGTATCCAACGGTGATTCATCAATAAATAAGTCAGACAAAGAACTTAAGTAAGAAATTCCATAATTAAGTAAAAACTTGTCACTTTTGTTTTGTGCGATATAAAGTGTTCGAAGTTTGGATAAGTAGCCGATTTCCGAAGGGAGCGAATCCAATTTTGTACCTTGCAGTTCCAGGTACATTAAGTTCGACCAATTGCCAAGTCCCTGAGGAAGCGATGTCAGTTCATTTTCATAACTTCTTAAAAATAGCAAACTGCTACAAGCAGCTAATTCCGAAGGTAATGATGATAGCTGATTATTGGTAAAAATTACCGCTTGAAGACTAATGAATCGTTCAAATTTTGAGAATAATTTTGGATCAAGCAGCTGATTGCTTAAATCCAGCTTCACCACGGCAGGTGCTTCCTTCACAGCCATTTTCAAATCGGTGTAAACCAAAGCACGTGGGGGGCCAATCATCGCAAAGGGAGAACTCTCAGTGTTCTGTGCTTTGACAAATGAAAAGATGGAAATAAAAAAACAAAATATAAGAATCCGGTGTTTGTTCATGGGTAGGTGTTAGGACAAATCGTATGCCGTATCCTTAAAGTTATTCAAAAAATTCATTCCTGAAGTTGAGAAGAAAAACTTTTTCCGTTGCACGTGTAAAAGCCGTATATAACCAGCGAAAGAAATCATCATTGAGCATATCTTCTGTGAAATAGCCTAAATCTATATATATATGCGGCCATTGCCCACCCTGGGCTTTGTGACAAGTAATCGCATACGCAAATTTTACCTGCAAAGAAGCATAAAAGGGATCGTTTTTTATTTGCTGCGCCCGTTTGAAACGCGATGGTTCATCTGCATAATCAGCCTCCACCGCTTCATACAATTTCCGTGCTTGTTCCTGCGTCAAAGAAGGAGCTTCGCTTTTCAGCGTATCTAACATTAACCTGGCTGAAAACTCTTCTTCATCTGGATAATCCACCAGTTTTAAACGAGCATCAACAAACTCAAAGCCATGCATTTCGTATCGCTTACCAATTTTATTGATCTGCAACATATCACCATTAGCAATAAATCCAGCCTTTGACTCTGCAGGCAACCACGAGTAATTGTTCTTCACCGCCATCAAATAATCGCCGGCCGAGATATCTGATTCTTGCCACCGGATCCGGGCTCTTATTTGTTGGTTATATTGATTTGCCCTCTTATTAGAGCGACAAATAACCAAAACACCATCAGTTCCCACTTCTCTATAAGACCGATTGAGCATCTCCTCGAGATCCATTCCCTCTACTTTCAATACA
>CAYQRR010000502.1:0-1821 GCA_964419635.1 uncultured Chitinophaga sp.
TGATGGATTTGCCATGGATGATTTTGCTATTGGTGAAGCGCCAGCCAATGTGGCCACGATTGCGGTAAATTGTGTTGGCAACAGCACGTATACCTGCTCCGCCACCGCCAGCCAATGCCCCGATGGCACCCTCTGGAATTTTGGCGATGGAACCAGCGCCTCCGGGCTCACGGTCACGCACGTTTACAGCAGCCCGGGAACCTACACGATTACTTTTTCGGCCTCCGGGCCCTGCAATGCTCCTGCGGTTGTATCGCAGCAAGTGCAGGTTATTTCGGTAAGTGCCGGTTCGTTGCCCAGCGGCTGTGGTGCTCCGGATGGGCAAGCCTTTGTTACCAACCCCCAGGCCGGTTTTACGTATGCGTGGAGCAGCACTCCGCCCCAGTTCACCGATACCGCTTTTAATCTGGCAGCCGGCACTTACACCGTCACCGTTACAGCCGCCAATGCCTGCAGTGCGACTGCCGCAGTGGTGGTGGTTTCATCTGCAACACCCAACCTGGCTGCCGTGGTATCCAATGACACTTGTGCGCAGGGCACCGGCCGCGTGGAAGTGTCGGCCACGGGCGGCAGCCTGCCTTACACCTATCAGTGGTCGAATGGAGTGCCATGGAATGTGGTGGATGCTTTAAATGCCGGAGGGTATGCCCTGACGGTTACGGATAGTAAAAACTGCTCTGCCACTGCGGAGTACACCGTAGCCGATGTATCCGGCTTGCAGATTCAACTGGCGGCCTTAGAAGATGTTTCCTGCTTTGGAGTGAAAGATGGCCTGGTGGGGATTCGGGTGATTGGCGGAGAACGACCCTACCAATACAATTGGTCTGCCGGGGGGCTCGACTCGGTATTAAGTAAGATAGCCAGCGGCTTTTATACAGTGACCATTACCGACAGCAGGGGCTGTGCCGATAGTTTATCCGTGGAGGTGGGCAAAGCGTTCTGCGAAAGCTACCTCTACTTTCCCACGGCATTTTCTCCGAATGGCGACCAGGCCAACGATTTTTTTCGGCCTGTTTATTCGCAGGATTTAAAACGCTTTTACCTCGCTATCTATAACCGCTGGGGCGAATTGGTTTTTGAGTCTGCCAACGTGAACGAAGGATGGGATGGTAGTTATCAAGGCGTGCCTCAACCCCTTTCCACTTATGTGTGGATGACAGAATTTATGTTCGCTGATGGGAAAAAGCAAAACCGGTCGGGGAATTTTACCCTCTTGCGCTAAGCCTTTCCACTCGATTTGCGGGCCGGATAGTTCCACAATACGGAGCTGAGTATGGGGACAGTAAACAGGGCTACCGTAAAAAGCGAGAAAAATAAATCGCCATGCTCGCCTTCCATCACCCGGCACCAGGCCGTGCCGCCAAACTGCACGCAATAAAAACCGAGCAGCAGCTTTAAACCTAAAACACCAATGATGAGAAAGGCCACCGAGTCCAGGAAAGGAAAGCGTTCCATCAGTTTTACAAAATAACCCGCTACGATGCGCATGGTGATGATGCCGATGAAAACACCCAGACACACCAGGTGAATATTGTCGGTAAAGGCCACCGCAGCAAACACATTATCGAGCGAGAAGGTCATGTCCATCATTTCCACCATGACCACGGTACTCCAGAAATGATTCAGAAAAGGAAGTTTTCGTCTGGGGTGTTTTACGGCTTCGGACAGCTCTTCATTTTCAATTTGCAGAATATCTTCTTTCCTGAAAATGCGCTTGTAAAAGAAGTGTATGCAGAGGTAAAGCAGATAGCCGCCCCCCACCAGTTTCAGCCAGTTTATTTTAATGAGCACGCTGGCAAAAAGGAGTGCGGTGCCCCGGAA
>CAYQRR010000503.1:0-1820 GCA_964419635.1 uncultured Chitinophaga sp.
TTTTAAATCGTCCAAATTATAATCACGTCCGACATTTCTAATTAACACTTCACTACCGTATTGGTTGTAAAAACCTCCCGTCGTATTTTGATTGGTGAGTTGCAATGCGTTATCAATATCATCAATAGAAAGATTGAACTGTTTAAGTTTAGCGGATGAAATGAGAATCTGATACTGCAAGCGCTCACCGCCGATAGGTATAACTTGCGAAATGCCCTTAATACTCATTAATCTTCGGCGAATTGTAAAATCCGCAAGGGTGCGTAATTCCGATGGAGAAGTGCTGTCAGCCGAAATACCCACCAACATAATTTGCCCCATGACGGAACTGATTGGACCCATGACAGGCGTAATGCCGTTCGGCAATTGAACGGTTTGAAGTTTTTCAGCAACTAACTGCCGGGCACGAAAAATATCGGTACTCCAGTCAAACTCAACAAAGACCATCCCGATACCTATGGCAGAACTGCTGCGGACTGCTTCAACGCCTGGCGCACCATTCAATGCGATTTCAACAGGCATAGCCACCTGCGTTTCAATTTCTTCTGGAGCCATGCCGTTGGCTTCCAAAAAAATAGTCACCCGCGGACGGTTAAGATCGGGCAATACATCAACGGGTAAATTAACGATTGCGAAAATACCATACGCCAATAGGAGTGCCGCAAATGCCACCACAAAGAGGCGATTTTCCAGGGAAAACTTAATGAGTTTATTGAGCATAGCCTAGTGTTTATGTTCTTCTTTTCCTTCCATGTTATGTTCATGAGTATGGGCATGACCATCTGCGGCTACACCTTCGGTAACGTTGAAAACGAAATCTGCTGTATTGATCTTTCCATCTTTTTGAAACTGAACCCAACCACGATAAATTCCAGATTTATCAAAAGTCGTGTGGAGGTCAAAATCTCCATTCTCTACTTCGGGATGAACATGCAGATAGTTTTTATCTGTCAGACCCACTACGACCATGTGAGCTTTTGCGCCAAGATAATCTTCTAAGGAATTTGCATCAATGGTTTTACCATTTTGAGTAAGCTTGCCTTTAATATGCATTTCCGCGTTGGTTACGAATTTGCCTCCTTCAGGTATTAAGCTTAAAGTAATCCCATTTGTAGTGGCCGTCGTTTTATCTTTACTATAAGTAATGGCAGGTGCCGCTTTGCCTTTTACACTTACCTTAATTTTTTCTACTTGATGGGTGCTGCCTGTAGGTTTGTAATCTGCAAACAGAATATAATTACCGCCATTGGGGAAAGTTTCCGCTACGGTGTATGATCCGTCCGATTGATACTCAGGGTGAATATGGGTGAACCAAGATAAATCTTCACTCACCGCAATCAGGTGAATTTTCTTTTCATGTTCCACATCCAAAGGAACGGCTGCGCTTGCATTGTCTTTGTTTTTTGGCGTAAGCGATATTGTTACGGCCTTACCGGCTTCAATATTTTGCGGAGAGGTAGTGAACTTCATTTGGAAATTAGTTTTTGTGGCTTCTGCATCCATATGTACCAAAGCCATACCGCACTTAGGGCACTTATCACCTTCCTTACCTGTCACTTCAGGATGCATAGGACAGGCATATATGTGCTCGTGATGTTCACCTTCATCATGATGATTTACTTCTGTCTTTACGGTTGCATTATCTTTTGTCCCGTTATTATTACAGGACGCCATAATGAGTGATGCGGCGATGGCAAACACCGCAGTTGTTTTTACGAATTGCTTTTTCATTAGTTGAAATTGATTTTGATTATTAAATATTATTGCTGTTAGATTGATTTTGAAATTTTGTCCATGACGGCCAGATCAGTTCCAAACTT
>CAYQRR010000504.1:0-1818 GCA_964419635.1 uncultured Chitinophaga sp.
CGGTAAATATTCCGTTCTCTGTTTCTTTCTTTGTGGCTACCAACTGTTCTTGCTGGTCGTATACATACAAGGTAGCATAGTTGTTTTCATCCAGCGTGGCCATTAATCGTAAGGTTTGCGAATGATATACAAACGTTTTCATTACAGAATTAAAGGGCTGAATGCGTAAATCATCGAACCAGGTTTTTCCGTTCAATGCTTTCAGTTCTACATTGATGGAAACTGCATCGGGCGGCACCAGGAATTTTCCGTTTACCTGATACCAGCCATCAATAGGGTTACCTTCAGCTTTAAAATTTCCGATATTATAACTAGTGCCTGCACTATTACGTGCAGTTACAACCACATCGCTCTGTGTTATTGACGGTATGATAGAACCAACGCCACCACCCAAACCTGGTAATGAAACTCCACCTCCGAGTAAAATATCTTTACCTAACTGTTGCAGTAAGCCCCCCGCACCTGATGAAGTGCCTTCTGCTGCAGTTTTCTTTACCCAAACACTCAAAAAGAAATCTTTGCCGGGTGTGGGTGAAAAGGGTGAAATAATAACTGAACCGTTGGCATTGTAGGTAGCCCTGTCGGTGAATACATCCGGCCCGGGCCTGTCAAAATGCTGCGCATACTTACGTGTAACCGATGTTCCTGTGTTTACCACCAAACTATACATGCCGGTGTGGCTAACGGTGGCATCGCAGGCTTCAAACTCTGTAGGTTTAAAGTGTGCCGGCAATGGGCAACTATTGAAAGGATTGCTTGGTTGGTTTCTGAAATTGTAATCTTCAAATCCATCAAACGCAATTTCACCATGCTGCGCATTAGTAGCGGTGGCTGTTGGCAGTGAGAAACCATAACCGTATAACTCAGCGCTGTAATTGCCGAGTGCATCTTTACTTTCAATTGCCCTACCGAAAACATCGGCAACGGTAAGCATAGACTTTTCTTTCCAGTTGGAAGATGTTATTCCCGAGGCTATGCGCAACGGAAAAGTGTTGGTGAAAAAGTTGCTGAAGTTGTTGTAAGTGCCACTGTTGCGCAGATGCTCTTCCAGGTTGAGTGTTGTAGCAAACATCCAACTCTTGAGTGGTCGCCAGTTGCCTAATACACCACTTACAAATGGGTTGATGGTTGTTCGTCCGCTTGAGAGGCAACGCACTTCACCTCTGCCTGAGGGAACAGTCTGACAGTTAGCCAGCGGCACACAGGATGTAATAGATACTCTTGCTGTTAAGCGCAGGCGAGTAATACCACTGGTTAAACTTTGCGACACAACAGGCGCACCAAGGTAAGTGATAGTGCCGGTGGCGGTATAAATATCGTTACAGTCGCCATCGCCATCATCAAAGCTGCGGCTGTCAATAGTAAACGAAATGATGCTATCAGGGAAGAATGTAGTGCCGTCCTGCATGCGAATGTCCAGCTCGCATTGCTGTTCGGGGTTCATTGAATTATAGCCAACTACGTTGCCTCTGCTCATGCTTCCGCTCAAAAGACCGTTGTAAACAATGGGGCCGCTAAACCTGCCTGCAAACATTGCTACCCCTCCGCTGTAAGTGCTATTCAGGTTGACACCTCTTCTCCTATAGTCGCCACTGGTGAGCAACTTGTTTACCAACTCACCCAGTAAGTCAACCGCATTGCGTTTGGTAATTTGATTATGCGAACAACTGCAGCTATACACCGAAGGTGCTGATTCAAATAAGCCATAGGTTTGCCAATGATTGGTGAATTCAGTGGCTTCCGCACTCAACACGTTACTCTCAGGAACAACTAATCTGTTTTCTGAAATTGGAGAAGCCGTCAGATTGAATTTACCTG
>CAYQRR010000505.1:0-1814 GCA_964419635.1 uncultured Chitinophaga sp.
CAGAGACTATTTCATTCCCCTTCCGGGGTGCTTTTCACCTTTCCCTCACGGTACTGGTTCACTATCGGTCACTATGAGTATTTAGCCTTACGTATTAGTCTACGCTAATTCAGGCCAGATTTCTCGTGTCTGGTCTTACTCAAGAAAAAGATCAGGAACTGTATGATGTTTCACTATACGGGACTATCACCCTCTTTGGTCTGCCTTTCCAGGCATGTTCTGCTACATAACATACTTAATATCCTCTGCGGTATTACTGTACCGCAATGTCCATTCTTATTACGCCTATACTGCAACGCCAGTAAGCTTTAAGTTAATCGCCCCAGTAAACTGGTTTGAAAAACAACACAATATAGGTTTGGGCTAATAGATAATTTATTCACCAACCAGAAGCATCTGATCAATGAATAAATTTCTATATGCATCCGCGTTCGCTCGCCACTACTAACGGAATCGACAACTTGCCATAGGCAAGTCTTTCTTTATTTTCCTCATGCTACTGAGATGTTTCACTTCGCATGGTTCCCGCTCAATATATCCCACGATATAAAGGCACATGTGCTTTACACATATAGGTTTCCCCATTCGGAAATCTCCGGATCAAAGGTTGTTGCCACCTCCCCGAAGCGTATCGCCGGCTACCGCGTCCTTCATCGGCTCATAGTACCAAGGCATCCACCGTATACCCTTCTCTGTTTTAATCTAAAAGATTATACAAAGATTTTGACAAGCAATTTGTGATAACAAATTGCTTTAACTTGTTTTGGATACAATGTTTGATAATTGGTTCGCGTTACATCAATTCGTAACGCTATATAATTAACACTCTCGCAAAATAAATTTTACGAAATGATTTTACTTACAATATTTGTCCCGGTGGTTGAGTCCGGAACAAAATACCACTATTTAGTTTTCAAAGTACGTGACTGAGCTTCGTGGCAAGCCGACGTATCGGTCTGCTTGTTAGGGCAGTTACAATTTTCACATTGGAGATTAACTACAGCTAACGGAAACTTTTCCAGTCAGATAGCTACTGCTCTGAAATCGGTAACGACAAGCCTGGTTCCCTAAGAATAGATGGAATGGCAGCATACCTGAGAGCAGTAAATACCTGACGAGAAACTTATTTTGATAAAAGGAGCGAAGAATTGGGCGACAAAAAAACCGCAAATGCGGTTCGTAATGGCGACAAAAATTGCCAGTTACATAAACCGCTTAGAGTTAAAGACTAATAAAGAATTTATCATACTTTTATAGTGAATTTCTAAAGATACAATTCTTATAGCAATACTAATATATAGAGGCGTCCTTGTCAAGGGTTTTTGCTGGTTTTTTTGGTATAATTGGCAGATGAACCCACCCTTCAAATTTTGCCCTAAATGTGGGCAAAAATACGCCCCCCAAACCAATATCAATCTGGTCTGCGAGGCCTGCAAATTTGTTTTTTACCAAAACTCTAAACCAACGGCCAGTACCCTCATAATCAATGATCTAAATCAGGTGTTACTCGGCAAGCGAGCCATTGAGCCTGGGAAGGGTAAGTGGGATGTAATTGGAGGTTTTTTAGAACTCGGGGAAGCCCCAGAAGCTGGAGCAATTCGCGAAGCAAAGGAAGAAGCTGGTGTGGATGTTCAAATAGAAAGCTATGTTGGGATTTTTATGGATAGCTATTCTGACTGGGGTATCTTTACTTTGAACATCGGGTACACTGCCAAAATAATTGCGGGTGAATTAAAGCCCGGCGATGATATCGCCGAGCTGGCTTGGTTTAATTTAGACAATCTTCCTACTGAAATCGCTTATGATAACGGTAA
>CAYQRR010000506.1:0-1812 GCA_964419635.1 uncultured Chitinophaga sp.
TTGTTTCTTAGCGGCTCCCGTCCCTGGTCCAAGATGCGCCACATATAATAGCTGGGACCTTCATTGCTTAACTCGTAATTTCGGATGTGTGCTTCCTGAACCGGCTTTGGCTGCGGGCTTACTCCTCCGTTATTAAGATTGATAATGTTAGCGGATACGGTGTATTGGTTTCTGATAAATTTCCAAAAATCCTCGTCTTGCGCTACAGCAGAAGGTGTGGCAAAAGCCAGTTTGTTTAAATGCTGCTGAAATGTTTGGGCCTGCAATGGCTGCAGGAAGTCCCAAATGCTGAGGCCAATAGTTGCACCGGAGGCTTTATGAATAAAGTTCTTTCTGGTTAGCATTTGTATATCGGGCGTATGGTTCGCCAGCAAGGTAGGAATAATGTCATCGTGATACAATGTTTGCGTCAAATAATTATTTCTTCGCTGTATGCTGTTTAACTCTTTAGAGTTTGCCTTTTTTCTGCCTATTGTTTTTGTCTTGTATTGGTTTGTTTTGAACCGGAATCTTCGGCTACAAAATTTCTTCTTGCTGGCTGCTAGTTACTTCTTTTATGGATGGTGGGATTGGCGATTTCTGGGGCTCATTTTTTTTAGTTCATCAATCGACTACACCGTTGGTCTGTTACTTTCCAATACAGAGGACTCTCGAAAACGGAAGATGTATTTAACCGCCACCCTTATCGTTAATCTGGTGATTCTCGGATTCTTTAAATACTTCAATTTTTTTGCGCAGTCGTTTCAGGCTTTATTAGCAGCTTTTGGAGTTGAGGCGGGTTTTACTACGTTAAATATTATACTACCTGTAGGAATCAGTTTTTATACTTTCCAAAGCATGGGATATGCTATTGATGTGTACCGAAAGGATATAAAAGCCAGCAAGGATGTAATCTCTTTCCTTGCATTTGTCAGTTTCTTTCCGCATATGGTAGCAGGGCCCATTATGCGCGCAAAAAATCTGTTGCCACAGTTTTATAAACCACGATACTTTGACTATGAATATGCGGTAAGCGGTTTACAATTCCTTTTGCTTGGATTTTTCAAAAAAGTAGTCATAGCCGATAATGCCGCAAAACTTGCCGATACTGTGTTTAACACTCCATCAGAATTCTCGGGCTGGAGTGCTGCGGCCGGGGTGCTTTTTTTTACCATACAGATTTACTGTGATTTTTCGGGCTACTCAGATATGGCTGTAGGTATTGCCCGGCTCCTGGGGTTTGATCTTATGCAGAATTTCAGAACACCTTACCTTTCACTTTCCATACGAGCGTTTTGGCAACGTTGGCATATCGCGCTGTCAACTTGGTTCAGAGACTACTTATACATACCATTGGGTGGCAATAGAGTGGTCGAGGCTAAAAGATATTTCAACCTGTTTGTTACTTTCCTGATTTCGGGACTTTGGCATGGTGCTAATTATACGTTCCTGGTATGGGGCGCGCTGCATAGCATCTTTATGATTGTTGAAGATTTTATTAGTGCCCATTCAAAACTTAAGCTTCCGATTTTTTTTCGCTGGCTTATTACTTTTTGTCTTGTCTCGTTTGCATGGATTTTCTTTCGGGCTAAGTCAATGTATGATGCTACTGAACTCATTGGGAATCTTTTTTCCCCGGGGTCGCTGAAAGCTTTCAAAGATCTTCTGTTAGCAGTATATGCTTCTCACAGATTTGTTGTAATGCTCGCTGGCAGCGTTGTTTTACTCTTAGTTATGGAATTGCAACTCAGTGGAGTCACTCCGGATAGTTGGATGGCTAAGTTGCCAAAGCCTTTGCGTATTTCATTTTATTATCTCTTACTATTACTAGTT
>CAYQRR010000507.1:0-1799 GCA_964419635.1 uncultured Chitinophaga sp.
AGATGCCTTCGTCGCACAAACGGGACGTTTGTTTGGTGCTCCTCAGGCAGGCGCTCCGGGCACATTTGGTGACGCAAATAGGCTTTACAGGTTGAATTAATGACACAGGCGTCACCAAACGTCAGGTAAATTCCGCGTTAGGCGCCATAACCAAAAACATTCCATTCCTGAAGTCAGAAACGTAAGAAAAAATTGACTTAATACGTACTGACAGCTATATTGTACGTATGCAGGCCGCAAAGCTTACTTTAAAACTTGAGAAAACGGCAATTTCAAAGGCCAAGAAATACGCAAAAATCAATAATACTAGTCTTTCCCGTTTAGTGGAAGGATATTTTCAAGATCTCTCCCAAACGTTGGAACAACCTAAAAAGCCCTTACCTATTACCCCGAGAGTGCGGAAATTATCGGGAATTTTGAAGAACAAGGACTTAGATTATAAAACCCAGATGGAGTCGATTCTGCGTGAGCGGCACAATCTTTGATACAAATGAAGGTATTCATTGATTCCGATGTCCTCATCGATATTTTCTTGCAGCGAGCCCCGTTCTATGACGAATCTGCCCAATTGCTTAGTTTAGCTGATGTTGGTAAAATCAACGGATATACATCTGCCTTGGTTTTGTGCAATCTTTACTATATTCTTAGAAAGGATTTGGGGCATAAAGCATCACTAACAGTTCTAAGTGAAGTATTGGATATTCTTGAAGTTTTAGACTTGAAGAAAGGCAATATTGAAGCGGCTTTAGCAGGGCCACTAGCAGACTTTGAAGATGGCGTACAGAACGCAATAGCTGAAAATGCCAAAATCGATTATTTGGTAACCAGAAACATAAAGGATTTTAAGAGAACGAAGATCAAGATTGTGACACCAAAGCAGTTTCTCTCTCTTGGTTACGGCGCCTAACAAAATTTACCCGCTGCGCGCGCGACCACTTCGTTGGGTCGCGTGCTCGGCCTCGGTCGCCAAGAGTCGTTGACGCCCGACAAACGGGACGTTTGTTTGGTCGGGCGCAACGAGGCGACCTTCGGCAAATCGATAGTGCATCAAGCCGCGGCTTTCGAATGAAGACTGCTTTTATTGTGCGATGCACTATCGACTTCGGGTAAATTCCACGTTAGACGCCATAAACAAAAAGGGGATTTAATGAAACTCTATTTATCACAGAAGGCCAGAATAGGCTTCTACTGCTTCGCTATTTCTGTAATGCCTTCGGCTTGCGCCTCGGCAACAAGTGAAATTGTCGATGAGAAAGCAAGCATGCTTTCCTCACTAGAGGAGATTTCCAAACATCAAAACAAAAAATCAGAGATAGCTCGAAAGCTGCCAAAGAAACTCGGCGGCATGGGTCTATTCAAGGTTTTAGACTACCAGAAGCGCATCTTAGTCGGCCGAGATTTCGGGTATGCCATATTCTATGATCTAAAGGGTGGCAAACTCGGTTCTGGGAATATTTATCTATATACTAGAGACGGTCAAGATAAGGTGAATGGCCTTACAAATGAAGCCTTGGAAGAATTGCTTATTGAACAACGGGACGTTCAAAAAGCAGAAGCGGAAAAAGGTATTGAAAAACAGGTAACCATAAACTCCATACCTTTTTACAGAACAGAGTTTCTTACGCCGCCAGATTCACAAAATGAACCGTATATATGCCATATGCTAATAACCACATATAATAATGTATATGTTAAACTGGTCTTCTATTATCCGCAAGGCGCGACTTATGCAAATATTGAAACTGAGAAATTTCTAAAAGCCTTAACAACTGTCCTGAAATCTTAACCGAATGTTTACG
>CAYQRR010000508.1:0-1798 GCA_964419635.1 uncultured Chitinophaga sp.
AACCCCGTTAAATTTTGTGAGCAATATAGTGGATGCAGGGGGAATGTCAAGCATCGGGTCTCCGCCAGCCTGAGTGTCGTTAGCATCTTTCAAAAGGCGGTGTATAATTCCTGTTGAAAGAGGGGCACGTGCTAAAGCGAAGCGACCTCGATAGAACAAAACAACTGCCCGAGGCTAACGCCCGTGTGCTCGGGCAATGGGCTCGTGTGTGCTTATATTTAGACCGTGGTCACTTGCCTTAGTGCCGTGCAAACGACCCAAGCAAAAGCGCACATTTTACAACACCCTATTACCTCGAACTGAAGCGAAGCGCTAACGGAGCAACAGCCAGTGGTCACCACACCTGCTCTAGTGCACTCGCGCCCTCGTGAGGTGGTCACGGATTTTGGAGAGACATTGTTCAGGCAATCATTTCCCTTCACTTTTTTTGACAAATCTGTGACAATAGCTACGCAATGTTTTACCCCCACGCAGCGTTGTGATATAAATGGACACAGGGTCCTGTAAAAACAAAAGGAGGTATGTATGGTGCATAGAGCGTTTCCGAGGCTTTGGATTGCCAAAAAGCCGAAGACAAGTGCCACCCGGTTTACACAAAGCTTAACCGGCTTTGAAACCTCGGGCAGCCATGTCGGATTAGCTGGGTCGCGTCCGGCAGAATTTATCAACCTCATAAAACATACTATATGTCAATATTAGTAGTAGGTTTTGCCAACCGAAGTGTGCCGGTTCAAATAGAGCGCGCACGGAATATTGTAATCGAACTGACGGGGAATGCTGTATTTACAGCACCCAACCCGGCACTGATTACCATAACCGATGCCATTAATGCGCTGGAGATAGCCTATAACGAAAGTCGCAATCGCGACAAAGTAAAAATGGCTTTGATGCGGGTGAAGCAACGCGAGTTGCTGGCCCTGATCAATACGCTTGGCGCTTATGTGGCCAATGAATCGGCCGGTGACGAAACCAAAATATTGAGTAGCGGTTTTAGTGTAAAAAAGCAACCGGAGCCGCTGGGCCCGGTGACCGCTCCACTTGATCTTCGGGTGGATGAGGGCACCGCAGAGCAATCGCTTCTGATGCGCTGGAAACCGGTAAAAGGTGGCGTGGCTTATGTAGTGGAAATCTGCAAAGATCCACTGGATGCCAACCAGTTAGAACCGGCCGGTGTAACCACCAAATTGCGATTCCAGGCAACCAACCTGGTATCGGGTGGCAAATACTGGACACGAGTAGCCGCAATAGGCAAAGAAGGCTTAGGCCCTTATAGCGATCCCGCTGTGAAGCGCGTTGCATAAAGCCGGCACTACTTGCCCATACATATCGGATGGGCTTCGGCCCGTAAAAAATACCTATAGGGTATCAGCAAGACGAAAGTCTAAGTCCCAAAAATCCGCCCCTGCCAACAGCAGGGGCGGTATCTTTTTATAAGTTGTAATAAGCACTACTGCAAGAGGCTACTCTCCTACCCTCACCCGAATGGTTTTAGTGTGCTTGCCGGTATTCAGCTTTAACACATAAATTCCGGCTGCCCAGTCGGCCACATTCACCAAGTAGTGTTGCTGCTGAATAGCTGTTTGCAGCATCCGCTTACCCTGCACATCGGTAATCAGCAACTCTGCATTGTTGATGTTGCTTAACTCAATAAACAGCTTATCATTAGCCGGATTCGGGAATACGCGCACCTGCCAACTTTCCGGGTCAGTTTCCAGCATACCCACCGTCATCTTATCGTTGATAGTAATGCTCTGTGTCAGTGTGCTGCTGCAGCCGTCTGCATTGGTTACGGTGAGGG
>CAYQRR010000509.1:0-1791 GCA_964419635.1 uncultured Chitinophaga sp.
ATCAACAGTTGATGTTTGCATATATTTCAATTTGTATAATGTAATTTCTACGGAAATAAGTATTATTTCTTAGTCACTCTTACGTCAATACGTCTGTTCTTAGCTCTGCCTTCTTCTGATTTATTATCGCCAACAGGAAACTGATCGCCATAACCTTCGGCATTTAAGCGCGCTGCAGCAATACCTTTCTTTTCCAATTCTGCTTTAACCGCTTTGGCACGTTCGTCCGATAGTTTCAGATTGTCAGCAGCTTTGCCAACGTTATCAGTATAACCACCAATCTTCAGCTCTACAGCAGGATGGGCATTTAAAATGGCCACCATGTTATCTAATTGCTCGTTTGATTCTGCTTTTAAGGTCGCCTTACCGGTTTCAAACAAGAGTCTGTCGAAGCTAAACCAGGTAGTTTTATCAACCGGACGGCTTGCATCATTAATAAAAGCGATAAGTTGATTTTCGATACCTGTTTCAGCAGCTCCTTTCAAATCAATTTCACTCACAGAAGCTTCCATAGATGCTAACACCACTTCGGTTTTCTCCGGCAACGTAGATTTTACAGACTCATACATGGCTGTTTGCTTGCTTAACCACTCATCATACTCCTGCTGTGTAACTACCACTACTTCTTTTTGCATACCATAGTGAGATTTACCACACAACTCGGCACAAGCCAATTCATACTTGAAAGTCTTCCATCTTGGCTCTCCGGTTTCCGGGTTAATGGTCTGCCACCAAGGCTGCGTGCTCAGATATTCCTGCATTTCCACTGTAGTAGTAGTAGGTTCCACATAGAATTCGGTGGGGATACCCGGAACACAGTCCATTTTAACACGGAAGTGTGGCAAGAAGAAACTGTGTAATACATCCTGCGCACCTAACTTGAATAATACCGGCTTGCCTTTTACCAGATAGATTTTGTCAGCCAGAAAGTCATCGTGGCTATTCTTGTCTGTCCAATCTATACCCAGTTCGTTGGTAGGCGTAATATGCTCCTGATCGATAATTCTGTCGCCAAACTTTCCGTCTTTGCCGGAGTAGCGAACCATCCAGTTAAACTGCTTAGCAGTCACTTCCACTACCATCATTTTTTTATCGCGGGCTTCTACATTAAACATGTGCATCCACTCATACATACCCATGGCGATTAATCCGGTCAATACGATAGTAGGTATCACCGTCCAGATCACCTCCAGTGTATTGTTGTGCGGATAGAAATACGCCTGATGGCCTTTGCTTTCATTGTAGCGGTAGGCGAAGTAGAAAAGAGCCGCCTGAGTCAATACAAATACAATCAAAATAATCACCATGGTTGTATTGAACAACAAATCGGTTTTAACACCATGAACCGAAACGGCTTTAGGTACCATCACCGGCATGAGCACTTTAAAGCAATAAGCCGAACCGGCAAACATGGCAATCAGGAAAACCAGCAGGAAATAGCCATTCCACTTACTCTGGTTATCGTATGCGCGCTTACCATCTTTTAGTTCAGATGCTAATTCACTGGCTTTGGCGATAAGTACCAAAACCATGAAAAACAAAACCAAAATTGCAAATACTAAGAATGTTGTCATGACTTCTTTTTTTATTCACCCTGTTCGTCAGGGCAATTCAATTTTCTTTAATGTTTATCGTTCTAATTCAACAAGGATTATGCCCAGGTAACATTCAATTTCTCACTCTCTTTCAAATATGGATCGTCCTCAGGAACAATATTACGCTTAGAAAGGTTCGAGAAAAACATGAACAGAAACAAACCTGCAAACCCGATGAATACCAGTATTTCACCAA
>CAYQRR010000510.1:0-1788 GCA_964419635.1 uncultured Chitinophaga sp.
TTCTTCAGCCGGAGAAACTGAAAAACCCGGAATTCCTGGCCGGTCTTTCTCAATTACAAGCAGATATGTTTGTGGTAGTTGCTTTCAGAATGTTGCCGGAAGTTGTTTGGAATATGCCTCCATTAGGCACCATCAATCTTCATGCTTCTCTGCTACCCCAATATAGAGGCGCAGCTCCAATCAACAGAGCTATTATGAACGGTGAAAAAGAAACCGGTGTAACTACTTTCTTTCTGCAACATGAAATCGACACCGGCAAAATCATTTTCAGTGAAAGAGTCGAAATCAGAGAGGACGAAACAGCTGGTGAGCTATACCAAGAATTGATGGAATTAGGGGCAGGCGTTTTGCTAAGAACAGTCAACGCCATTGCTACCGGGCAATATCCTCAGACGGCTCAAGACCACATTACAGCTATTCAACATGCTCCCAAAATCTTTAAAGACGACTGCCGTATCAATTGGAACAACAGCACTAAACACATTTATAATCAAATCAGAGGATTGAGTCCGTACCCTGCGGCATTTACTACGCTTGACAATAAAAATTTTAAGATTTTGAATGCTAAGGCGATACCGGGTGCAAATTCGAAACAACCTTATCATACAGATGGACATTCTTACTTGCGATTTAACTGCTCGGATGGACAAATAGATGTTCTAGAATGCCAAATGGAAGGGAAAAAGAAGATGACAATTGGAGATTTTCTTCGGGGCTATAAACTGATTCCACTTTAAAAACTAATTGTCGTGGTATGCTTGCAGAAATAATATGGACTCCTAATCCCGATGCAATTGACTTTGGATTTTTGAAAATACAATGGTATGGCGTCACCTGGGGTATTGGCCTCTTGGCCGTTTATTTTATCGGTACCTGGATTTTCAAACATTTAGGAAAAGACGAGGAAAGCATAGTGATGGCGATTCAATATGCATTTATCGGAGGCTTGCTGGGGGCACGGGTAGGACATATTGTTTTTTATCAACTTGATTTTTACCTAGCTCATCCACAGAAAATATTGGCCGTTTGGGAGGGGGGATTGGCCAGTCACGGAGGTATGATTGGAGCGTTGGCAGCACTGTTGCTTTTTTGTCACCGCTACCGCGATTTAAGTTATCTCTTCATGATGGACGTTACAGCCATTTGTATACCCCTATTTTGTTCGCTGATACGAATTGGGAATTTGATGAATAGTGAGTTGGTGGGTAAGGTAACCGGAAGCCATTATGGATTCGTTTTCCCGGCCTACGGACTAGAGCCCAGACACCCGGTGGTGTTATACGAAAGCATAGCTTATCTGGCGTTGCAATTTGTGATGCTCTATCTGTTTAAAACTTATAGAGATAATAAACCGGCACTCTACAGCGTTTTTATGTTGGTAGGCATTTTTGGAGTGCGATTTTTAATTGAGTTTTTTAAAGAACCTGAAGGCATGATTTTTTTTGGCATAGTGAGCAAAACTCAAATGCTAAACGTTCCGTTTATTCTACTGGGCGTCATGCTTTTTCTTTTTATGCGAGCCGGCAAATTGAACTATAAAACATAATCAGTTTATAAATGCCCAAATACGAGAAATGGCTTGGAGCCGGCATTGGATGGATGGTAACCGGGAACCCATTGGGTGGAATTCTGGGCTTTTTGGCAGGCAATTACCTTACAGACAAGAATAAAAGTGATGCACAAAAACTATCTAGTGGCATTAGTGAACTGGAAGTAAACATATTGGTATTGGCATCGCACCTCATTAAGATTGATGGTAAAATTTCATCTTCTGAGATTTCTTTCACC
>CAYQRR010000511.1:0-1780 GCA_964419635.1 uncultured Chitinophaga sp.
TTATCCTCCGTCATTATAATATTTTTTTCATTGATTGTAGTTGTCCGCTATAATTCTGACTAACGTTTTTTATTGTTGTTCATAATCAGGTTGTTGCCAATCCTAAGTCTTGATTAGTGAGTTCAAATTTAGTAATTTGTTTTCGGATACGCTTCACTAAACCGAGTTTTCTTTTTTCGTCAAGGAACAGGTAATCTGTTGGTGGTTTATAAGGCATATTTTTCACCACCATATTCCAAAGTATAACGGCAAGTTTTCTGGCAGTTGCACTCACGGCTACGGTTCTGCCTTTGCGGTAACACACCCTGTTGAAGAAGTTGGACAGGTGTGTGTCTTTGAGATTTCCTATTGCATTGGCTGCATTGCGAAGAGCAATTTTAAGTCTGTTGCTTCCTTTTGGTGTTTTGGAACTGAGCAGTTTTCCCCCGCTTACTTTATTGTTCGGTGCAAGTCTTAACCAACTTGTAAAATGCTTTGCTGTTTCAAACTTATGAAAACCTTCGGGTCCTATTTCACTGATGATGCTTAGGATAGTTGCGTGGCTCATTCCTTCAATACTCATCAAATCAACTCCGCCAAAATATTGGTAAGCGGCTTGATTCAGGTCTATTCCTTTAATGGCATTTTTATTGATTCTTTTGTGAGCTTTATCTGTGGTTTTGAGTTTTTTCTTCTCAGGGTCGGTGTTGATTTGTTGTTTAAGGAAGGCTCCGATTTGTTTATCACATTCAGCGATTTTCTTTTGGTAAAACTGATACGATTCCAACTCCTGTTTCAAGCCAAATAGATAATCTTCCCTGTTGTTTCCTTTTAAGGCTTTGGCAATTTCCTCTTTCGATTTTCTGCAATTGCCGTGTCGGTGGTCTGATAATTTTTCAGGGTCGAGATTGCCTTTGCAGATGTCGGTAATGATTGCCATTCCGGTAAGTCCGCAAATATCATTGACCACTACATCCAATCGGAAGTTGAGTATTTTGAGATACTTCTGCATTTTGTGCGATGCTTCGGCTGCCAGAGTAAGCATATTTTGTCTTTGACGGCAATAGGTGCGTAATTTTTCGGTAGTTTCATCGGGCAGAAAACTGCTTGTGAGTAAACCTATACTATGCAGTTTTTGAATCCACCGGGCATCTTTTACATCGGTCTTTTTGCCCTTGATGTTTTTGGTGAATTTGCCATTGGCAAGGGTCACTTCAAAACCGTGCTTAATAAGTTCTACATACAGATTTTGCCAATAATTGCCTGTGCTTTCCATTGCCACCGAAGTAACTTCGTGTTCTTTCAGGTGCAAACAGATGTCGGTTAAATCATCGGCATATACGCCAAATTCCTTAACATCTTCGAGAGCTTGTCCAACAGCCACATAGTGGCTTCTGCTCCCAATGTCAATGCCTGCACAATGCGGATGGATAATGTCCATTTCCATTTTTTTCTTTGCCATTTTCTTTTTTTTAATTGGTTAATAAAAATGGCTCAAAGAGAATGTATATTTGCACTGAAAATTATTCTGAACGGGGTCTTCGCCAAGGCGAGCCTCCACTGAAATTATCACCAAGTCCGAATTGCGAGTTCGGACTTTTTACATTCCAACCAGAATGACGCACGAGCTTCAAAGCACCAATGCTTAAAAGGGTCTTTCAATGAGCCGTGGCAAATTTAACAAGAGTTGTTGTCGGGTGGCACTCCCGTTAGCACGAGAAATTATTTTCTTGCTGAAAAATGGGGAATTACTGCTAACGTTTCGGCAGCTTGGCGAGGTTTTTTCTGTGTTGCGCCTGCG
>CAYQRR010000512.1:0-1775 GCA_964419635.1 uncultured Chitinophaga sp.
CTTTTTTGTGCTGATCGTCAATGCGCTTTTGTCCGCCCCCTAATAAGGCTTTCTGGCGTTTAGCCTCCAGCTTCTCTATCTGCTCTTTCATACTGCTATCTGTATTTTGGTTATTTTTTCTTTAAAAGCGATTCCGTGCGTTTCCAGTTCCGCTAATATAGGATTGTACACTTCAGAATCTCCGGGCATTAAAACCCCGGTGGCTTTCAGCGCCTGATTTAAAATAAGTTTGGTGACCATGCCCAGGGGCAGGCCCACTGTTTTGGCCATGGCGGTGTGTTCCTGATTATCGCCCAGCACCACCAGCGAAGACTGCCGCTTTTTGTCGGTGCCCCCCTCGCGGTAAAAAAACTCGTGCACCATCACCACCATGTCTTTGTCTTTGGGCTGCAGCGCCCATTGCTCTTCCAGCACGGATTGCAGCAACTGAGCCGGCACCAGGGTGCGGGCCGTGTAATTATACAAGGCGGGCAACACGGCTGTGGCCTCCAGCAATTGGTGAACCCGCGCGGGAACCAGAGCCGCTTTGGTTTTTAATAAGCGCGACACCCGCTTTTGAAAAACAGCCGTATCCAGCTCCTGCACCCCCGTAAAGCCCAAATCCACCAGCCATTGCCAGCCCGCACAAAACAGGGGCCTGCGCAAGGTGCCGCGATACATGGTTTTTACCTGCTGCAAACCATACAGCCCGATATACTTTAAGGAATCGCGGTTGGGGTAACTTTCGAAACTACCGTAGCCGCGCACCTGCAGGGCCGAGGGGTTGGAAAACAATTGCTCATACTTCAGCTTCCGCTTTTTGCCCTGCTCCAGATATTGAATAAAGCCATCGCCCTGCCCGGCCAATATCACATTGCGCGGATTCCAGGTAAACTTATAATGCCAGGGATTGGTGTCGCTCTCCGGAGCTATCAGCCCGCCACAGTGCGATTTGTAGCCGGTGATGGTTTTCCCTTCTGCTTTCAGCGCATGAATTATTTTCATGGTGCTCATGTGGTCGATGCCGGGGTCCAGCCCTATCTCGTTCATAAAGATTAAGCCCCGCTCACGGGCGGCTGCATCCATCTCCTGCATGGCCTGCGAAATGTAAGAAGGCGTTACCAGGTGTTTGCGGAGCCGCAGGCAATCGCGGGCAATGGTGGGATGCATAGCGGCCGGCAGCATGGAAATAACCACATCGGCCTGGCGGATGAGGGCCGTGCGGCCCGCTTCGCTGCCAAAATCAAACGCAAGCGCCCGGGTATGTTTTCGGTTTTTGGTTTTTTGCAGCGCCAGTTCGGCCGACACATCGGCTACGGTAATCTGCCACTGCTGCGCGGAAGCCTGCTTTACCAGATAATCTATCAGATAAATGGAAGACTTGCCGGCACCCAAAACCAGTATATTGCGCATAAGGGGCACAATGATAGAAAAGGAACATCAAATACGCAGGCAGGAGGAGCGATAATGCAGGTAGGAGCCCATGCGTCCATCAGCCGATGATGAGGGAGGACGGATAAATAGCCGGAATTCTGAGGCTTTGCTTTGCAGCGTATTCCGGGTGCGCAGCGCGGAGACCCGGAAGAGAGGGCGGGGCGTCACCAAGAAGCATAGGCAGCATATTCGCTGTTGGTGATAAGCTGCCTGAGGGGCAGGCAGGCACCAACAAAGGCAAATGTGCTGTTAGCGGTTCGGGCTTTTGTTCGTCCAATGCTGAGTTGTGTCATTTACATTAATTCTACAATAACTGTTTCCGGATAAGCAATGTAGTCTCCGTATTGTCCTTTCTTAATTTC
>CAYQRR010000513.1:0-1768 GCA_964419635.1 uncultured Chitinophaga sp.
TATTCATGCAATTTATTGCAAGAATAGCTGCAGAAATACCAACTGCTACCATTGCCATGTTTAGCACTTTAAAATACGTAAACGCACCAAATTTTGAATTATTTAGGGAGAAGTGGAATGCAAAATATCTTGATGGATTTGTTGTTCATAGCAAAGCTTTTGATGGGCTAAAGGGTAATTTCCCAATTGGTTTTTTGATATGGCAAACCAATCAAAAAGGAAAGCGAATACCAATAAATCAAATATCTGTAAGTGTCTTGGATAAAAATGCAAACCCAATTGGGGAGAAGGCATTTTATAATATACCTAACAAAGAGTTTTTGAGTGAATGGTTGCCAAGATTGAAGAAAAATAAGTCAGAAGCTATTCCCTTAATTAACGCAGTTACCCCTACAACGAAAACGGAGCATGTAAGAAATACGAATTGGGCAGATAATGCTATTGCACATTTCTTTTGCAATGGAAATGACTTACAAAACTCAGGCACAATGACTGCTATCTTTTCATCAGTGCACTCAATAGGTCATGCAGGTGGTTATTTTGTTACACCTGACAACCTTTGGCAAGCGGCTATTGTATTTTCCGTTCGCAGACTTATCAAACCCACCTGGCTCAACGACCGCGACCAGTTTTTGCAACCCACCAAACCTTTAAGCGAGGAGTTTAAGAGCGACTGCCTTATTTGGATGCTGTTTAACGGCAGCAACCTTACAGCCGGTGCCAACAATTTAGAGTGGAACGGCAAACAGTGGAGCATCGTCAACCACTTCATCCCCTTTACCGAAGAAGAAGTAGGCGCGCCCGATAGGTTCGAGAGCGATTTTATGGTAAGGTATTTATCCTCCGCTGGCGGAGGTGGCTCCACCGCAGGTGGAGTCGGAGGTGGTAATAAAGCCGGAGGTGGTTTAAGCCCCGAAGCCCAAGCCGTGCTCAACGAAGGCCGCAAACTATGGCAGGCCTACTTTGCCCACACCGATGTGCGCAGCGTGCGCGATGAACTAAAACTCAACCGCCCCGATGTGGGCTGGTATCAGGTGCGCAAAGCCTTAGAAGCCCGTAATAAGAGCGGGGACTTTCCGCCCGTAAGCTTCACCGCCTTTAAAACCGCCTACGATGCGCTAACGGAAAAGCTGCAACCAATGGTATATGAATTGGGGTTTTTGAAAATGTAAAACTATGGGCTGCGATATTTCACCTATCAGTAATCATCAATTGGATGTATCAGGCTTAGAAAACCTTGCAGCCGACCTATCCAAACGCTTAGGCATAAACGTTGCGTTTGGTTACTATAATTTATTCGGTTATGGTAAACTGTACAACCCGCAATGCCACGATGGTTTTAATGCAATAGGGAAGGCTACCTATGCTACCGGGGCTGCCGAGTTTATACTATGCGATGATGATTTTTTGGAAAAGGAGCTGTATAAAAAATATGGCCGTGAGGTTTTTAAAAGCAAAGAGTATATAGACCATCTTATACTAAAGCGAATCTCAGACAAAGAGATAGATGACATTATTGGCCGGTTCAGTACCATCATTTATGAATTAAGTAGCACCACTTCTGCTCATGTAGATATGATAGTTTACGAAGAATCCCTCGATTGCGGCTTCTACTATTATAACAGGTGGTGGGCCTTTTGCCATGCGGTTATGGAATGGCGATATGTAGACAAAGAATACCTGAATAAATACAGGCGCAATATGATGGAGGTGGTAAAAAAAACCGGGGGCAACAAAATATACTATGTAAACGACCAATGCCATAAAC
>CAYQRR010000514.1:0-1763 GCA_964419635.1 uncultured Chitinophaga sp.
TTCAACCGTTTCTTCCCCGTAAGCAATTGCTGCATGAGCCATTTTTTGCGGAGTTCTTTTTGGGCTATGAGTTTTTCGGTGGTGTGTATGGCGGCATCTGCTGTGCTTAGCATTTGGGCTATTGCTATTTGCTCAGATACTGGTGCAATTTGAATTGGTAATTTTTCTAAGTCACCTTTATTGAGTTTGGCTCTTGTTCCTCCATTTAACCAAATCAAAATATTCTTGTGCTCTAAGCAATAAAATAAATAGTCTTGGTAATACCCATTCTTTGCTTTCAATACGTGAGCATGATTATTAATCCATGCCTTACCTTTAACTCTGTAGGCAATTGGTCTTGTTTGAAATTCATCAAAATATCCTCCATCTTCAGCAATTAGTATTAAATCGTCATCAAATAGGTACTCACTAACATAATCGACAACTCCATTTGCCCCGTAGTAGGGGATATCACCCTTCATTAAATTCCTTTCACTTTCATTTAAAGGTTTCCTTTGATTATCGAGTATATCAAAGCAGTCTTCAACTGGAATTATATCCCAGTCTTTTGGTATTGATTTCTTCTCTATTATCATTTCACCAATTGGTTTAAGTATTGGTCAATTTCCTGTTGCACTTTTACCAGTTCGCCTTCCAGTTGCTCAATCTCCTTCTGCACCGCAGCAATATCCACTTCTGCTTCTTCTTCAAAAGTGTCCACATAGCGTGGGATGTTCAGGTTAAAATCGTTTTCCTGTATTTCTTTGGGAGTGGCTATGTAGCTGTATTTATCTTCCACCACACCGGGTTGCAGTTTGCCGGCTGTAAAATCACGGTAGGTAGCTACAATGTGTTCAATATCGCTATCACGCAGCTTGTTTTGGTTTTTGGCACATTCGTAGTGCTTGCTGGCATCTATAAACAATACATTGTTGCTGCTTTTTTGCTTGTTAAATACCAAGATGGCAGCCGGTATGCCTGTGCCAAAAAACAGGTTGGCAGGTAAACCAATCACTGCTTCCAGTAGATTTTCTTCAATGGTTTTCTGTCTTATTTTTCCTTCGCTACTGCCTCTAAATAAAACACCATGCGGCACCACCACACCCGCTTTTCCGTGTTCGTTCAGCGTTTCAATCATGTGCGAAATGAATGCCCAGTCGCCTTTGCTTTTAGGCGGAACTCCCCGCCAAAAACGGTTGTATTTATCGCTTTCAGGGTCGTAGCTCACGGTAGTTTTTTCACCATCCTTGTCTTCTACCTTTCCCCATTTGTCTAAGGAAAAAGGCGGGTTGGCCACTACGGTATCAAACTTCATCAGCGTGTCGCCTTCTTTCAGTTTGGGGTTGCGGATGGTATCGCCCCAGCGGATAGTGGCATTGTCAAAGCCATGCAAAAACATGTTCATCACGGCCAATGCCCAGGTGCTGCCGTTGGCTTCTTGTCCGTAAAGTGAGAAATTATCCGAACCCACTTCTTCACCTGCTTTAATCAGTAGAGAAGCCGAGCCACAAGTGGGGTCGCAAATACGGGAGCCGGGTTTGCTTTTGGTGAGTTTAGCAATGAGTGTAGAAACTTCTTTTGGCGTAAAAAATTCACCCGCTTTTTTTCCGGCATCACTTGCAAAGTTTTCAATTAGGAACATGTAAGCCCCGCCAATAATGTCATTACCATCTAAATGTGAAGGACGCAAATCCAGTTTGTCCGATTTGAAATCAATCAGCAAGGTTTTCAGGCGGGTGTTTTTGTCCTTAGGTTCGCCCAGTTTACTGCTGTTAAAGTCAATG
>CAYQRR010000515.1:0-1762 GCA_964419635.1 uncultured Chitinophaga sp.
GGAAGTGGCGAAGTACCAACTGACCCTATGCCGATGGATGCAGCTGATATGATGGTGATATTAAAAGATAAATCCGAATGGACCAGCGCGAGTACGTTTAATGAGCTCGCCGAAAAAATGAATGAAGCTTTATCCGAAGTACCGGGTGTTACTTACAGTTTTCAATATCCCGTACAAATGCGTTTTAATGAACTTATGACCGGTGCAAAACAAGATGTGGTATGTAAAATATTCGGAGAGAATTTAGATACATTAGCTGCTTATGCTGCACGTCTGGGTAAAATTGTAAATACTGTAGATGGCGCTAAAGATATTTACATTGAAGCTGTAACCGGGATGCCTCAGGTCATCATTGATTATAACCGCAATGCCATAGCACAATACGGATTAAATATCGGTGATGTCAACAAAATCATCAACTCAGCCTTTGCTGGACAAAGCAGTGGATTAGTATTTGAAGGTGAACGTCGCTTCGATTTAGTGGTGAGATTGAATCAAAACAATCGTAGTAATCTCGATGATATTAAAAATCTTCTTATCCCTGTAAAAGAAGGACAACAAATTCCGCTTTATCAATTAGCGAATGTGGAAATAAAAGATGGTCCGAATCAAATACAACGTGAGGATGCGAAACGCAGAATCATTGTTGGATTTAATGTGCGCGGCCGCGATGTGCAAAGCATAGTTCATGAATTGCAAGACAAAGTAGAGAAGCAAATCAAATTTCCTGCAGGATATTACCCGACTTACGGCGGTGCGTTTGAAAATTTAAATCAGGCCAAGAAACGTTTATCAATTGCAGTGCCTGTTTCTTTGATTTTAATTTTCTTCCTGCTCTATTTCGCCTTTAACTCAGTTAAGCACGGCCTGCTGATTTACTCGGCCATTCCGCTTTCTGCTATTGGCGGCATCTTCGCTTTATACTCGCGCGGCATGCCATTTAGCATCAGCGCGGGTATTGGTTTCATCGCCTTGTTTGGCGTGGCCGTATTAAATGGAATTGTGCTCATTGCTGAATTCAATCGCTTGAGAAAAGAAGGTTATAAAAACAATTTAAGAATCATCATGAAAGGAACACGCATGCGTTTACGCCCTGTATTAATGACAGCCTTTGTGGCTTCATTAGGTTTTTTACCAATGGCAGTCAGCAATGGTGCCGGCGCTGAAGTTCAACGCCCGTTGGCCACCGTTGTAATAGGCGGTTTACTTATTGCAACTTTCTTAACGCTGTTCGTCTTACCCATTTTATATATGCTGTTCGAAAGAAAACTAAATATCAAATTATTCAACGGAAAAACCATCATGGCTTTGCTGTTAATAGTTAGCGCGGCTTCATTCGGACAAAAAACAATTTCCTTGCAGTCTGCCATTGATATGGGATTGAAAAACAATCTGCAGGTGAAAAACGAACAGTTAAAAGCGGAGTATCAGAAAAAGATGGTGAAGACCGGACTAGATTTACCTGCTACTTCCCTTAATGGAGAATATGGACAAATCAACAGTGCTTATTACGACAACCGCATTTCTGTTTCGCAAAGCATGAATTTCCCGACGGTGTATGCCAGACAGAAATCATTGCTGAATGAAGAATGGAAAAGCAGTGTATTGAATGTGGCGGTTAAAGAATCAGAACTCAAACGCAACATTAGTTTAGCTTATTATGAATTGTTGTTGTTGCAGGAAAGATTAAAACTGCTGCAGAATATTGATTCGGTGTACGAAAAAGTAGTAAGCGCCGCGCAATTGCGTTTTGAAAAAGGAG
>CAYQRR010000516.1:0-1753 GCA_964419635.1 uncultured Chitinophaga sp.
GAACGTTCTCTGTTGACTATTGACGAAATACAACACAATCTCGATTGCCAGCGTAAACAGTTGGAAAAATTTCTTGATTTTAACTGCGGTGCCAATTCCGCAGAAATTGTCAATAATTACGATTGGTTTAAAGATTTTTCTTTTCTCGATTTCATTCGTGATGTGGGCAAGCATATATCCATAAATTACATGCTGGCGAAAGATTCCGTACAAAACCGATTGGAGACCGGTATGAGTTTTACGGAGTTTACTTATCAGCTTATTCAGGGCTACGATTTCTACTGGTTATGGAAAAATAAAGGTGTAAAACTGCAGTTGGGTGGCAGCGATCAATGGGGAAATATTGTAACAGGCACTGAATTGATAAGGCGAAAAGAGAGTGGCGAAGCGTTTGCAGCTACTACACAATTGATAAAAAAAGCGGATGGCTCAAAGTTTGGGAAAAGCGAGAGCGGCAATATATGGTTGGATGCCCGAAAAACATCGGTATATAAGTTTTATCAGTTTTGGCTAAATGCCAGCGATGCGGATGCTCCCACACTTATACGAATTTTTTCTTTGAAAAACAAACAAGAAATTGAGTCGCTGGAGCAAGAGCATGCAGCCGCTCCTCATCTTCGATTGCTGCAGAAATCATTAGCAGAAGAGGTGACAGCCCGTGTACATTCACTTAACGAATTGCAACGAGCCCAACAAACTACCGATATTCTGTTCGGTACTTCTTTCGAAGCTTTTAAAGAACTAAGTTCACAGGAAGTGGAAGATGCGTTTGATGCGGATGCCACTTTTCGGATATCAAAATCATTACTGGATACCGGCTTGGATGTGGTGGCTATGGCCGGAGAGATGACTTCCGTATATTCCTCTAAAGGGGAAGCACGGAAAGGAATTGCCGGAAACGGATTAAGTATTAATAAGGAAAAGGTAGGAGTAGATAAAAAGGTAACCGAATCAGATTTACTGCATGACCGTTTCTTATTGTTGCAGAAAGGGAAGAAGAATTATTATTTGGTGATAGCGGAGTAGATATGAAAAAGGCGGTTTTATTGATTTTTCTATTTGTGCCTTTTGCATTACAGTTGGAGTCATGCACCAAATCTCCATTTGCTTGCTTTCGCACTTCGCCTGCCGAGGGCGATATTCATGTTAATCAGCCGGTCACTTTTACCGCATCTTGCTCCTCCGATGGCGATGGATATTTCTGGGAGTTTTATGACGATTCAGACTCGTCCTATTTCGGATTTTCCAGAACACAAACTTTTTACGACACGGGCTATGTAGAAGTCTATTTGTTGGTAACAAATGGTAGAAAGTTTAATTCTACAACTTCTAAAATCTATGTTAGGCCGTAGTGTTTAATACATCCACCATGGCTTTGGCTTTCAGGATTAACTCTTCCCATTCGCTCTCCGGAACAGAGTCGTAGGTGATGGCACCGCCCACCGGAAGCGATACATACATGGATATATCATCATAGAATATACTCCGAATTACTACATTGAAGTCAAAATCACCATTTGGAGCAATATAGCCAATGCTACCGCTGAAAATACCTCGCTTGAAGTTTTCAAATGCTTCAATATTTTTCATGACTTCCACTTTGGGTGCTCCCGTCATACTTCCCATGGGAAAAGCGTGTTGAAGTATGGAACTCGTTTGGTTGTTGTCAGCTTCAGAAACCACAGTGGAAATCATGTGATTGACTGTTTCAAACTCATATATACCAAATAACTCTTCCACTTTCACACTTCCT
>CAYQRR010000517.1:0-1752 GCA_964419635.1 uncultured Chitinophaga sp.
ACATACATGAAGATGATCACAGATCCCAATAAGGGCACTGAATTGCTTTATGTAAAAGGAGAACGTGGCGACAAAGCGCTGGTGAATGCGGGTAAAATGATTCCCACTGTTACCTTAAGCCCGTTTAATGGTTTGGTAACCAAAGACCAGCATCACACCATGTTGAGTGCCGGTTTTGCTGTTGTAAATAAAATTATATCGGAGGGGGTACGCAAAGCGGATGCACAAGGCAAGTTTGATTCCGTATTTAGATATGTTGGTGATGTGACTTGGAATAACCGTGCTTGTTACAAAATTATTATTGAGGATCCTACCTATACGTATACTACTTACAAGGCACAGAAAGGGGAAAATATGTATTCGGTTGCGTTAAAGTTTTTAGTGCCCGAATACAGCATGGTTGAGCTGAATGGAGTAAAGCACTTTGAAGAAGATCTGGGAGGGAAATTGCTAAAGCTACCTACCTCTTATGCTAAGAAGACAGTGTTATATATTGATAAGCAAAACTTGTTTCCCGTTTTTCAAGAAATGACGGATGATAAAGGCATTTTTGAGCGATACGAGTTTTATAATCTGGTTATCAATCCCACCTTCAAGGCAGATGAGTTTACCAAAGATTATTCGGAGTACGGTTTTTAATCTTTAGTTTTTACGGTCAGCAAGCAGATATAAAACCGCCATTCTAATAGCTACCCCATTCTCCACTTGCTGTAAAATAATGGATTGAGAAGAATCGGCTACATCACTATTGAGTTCTACACCCCGATTGATAGGACCAGGATGCATAATGGTGATTTTTCGCGGTAGCGAATCCAGTAATTCTTTATTCACGCCATAAAACAAAGCATACTCACGCAGGGTGGGAATAAATTTAATATCCATACGCTCCAGTTGTATGCGCAATACGTTAGCTACATCGCACCATTCCAGCGCTTTTTTTAGGTTTGGTTCATAGGTTACGCCTAGTTCTGCAATATGCTTGGGAACAAGGGTTGGTGGTCCACATACTTTTACCTTAGCGCCCATTTTAAGCATTAATGGAATATCGGAGCCAGCCACTCGCGAGTGTTTAATGTCTCCAATTATGAGGTAATTGAGTCCCTTGAGTGTTTTAAATTTTTCGCGAACTGAGTAGCCGTCCAGTAAACCTTGTGTTGGATGTTCGTGGGTACCATCTCCGGCATTAATAACACTTGCCGGTATGTGCTGCGACACATATTCGGCCGCACCACTGCTGCTGTGTCGCATGACAATCATATCCACTTTCATGGCTAAAATATTGCGGACTGTATCCAACAGGGTTTCTCCTTTTTTTACGGAGGAACCGGAAGCTGAAAAGTTAATGGTGTCGGCACTCAATCTTTTTTCGGCTAGTTCAAACGAAATGCGTGTCCGGGTGCTGTCTTCGAAAAACAGATTAGCAATAGTGATATCGCGAAGGGATGGGACTTTCTTAATGGGTCGTTGCAGAATGTCTTTGAAATTATCTGCTGTTTGAAAAATGAGGTCAATGTCGGAAGCCTGAAGATGTTTAATGGCGGTGAGGTGTTTCTGACTGAGAGCGCTCATATTTCGTATATCGGTTTAATCGTTTTTATCGGCTACTATCCACACTTTATCGTTTCCATCCGTCTCTTTCCATTCCACCTTTACTTTGTCAGCGGCTATAGAGTCTATTATTTTACCAGCATACTTAGCTTGAATGGGCAGGTGTCGCTGTAATCTTCGGTCTATGAGCACCAATAATTCTAC
>CAYQRR010000518.1:0-1728 GCA_964419635.1 uncultured Chitinophaga sp.
AACAAGAAACAAGGGGAGGAACTCGGCAAGGTTCGGGTGCTAAACCTAAATATAACGAGCAAACTAAAACGGTTGCATTTCGCTGTCCATTATCAAAAGTTGATGAGCTAAAATTGATTGTCAAATCTAAACTTTCGGAGTGGTCGGTAAAATAGCAGCTAACGGTGGTGCTATGAAAAGTAGCGGGAATTGCACGAAAACCGCTATTTTTTATAGCACGTGTTAGCGGCTGGGCGACTATTTACGATAATGCTTATTAAAAGCGATAAACAAAAAAAGAAAACAAAAAAAGCGAAGCAGAGCAAATATTAATAATTTAAATAAATAAAAATGGAACAATTAAAATGGGAAACGAAAAAGGTAAAGGTTAAAGACCTGATTGAACTGGACATAAATCCACGTAAAATATCCGATGCTAAAAAGCAGAAACTGATTGAAAGCCTGGAAAAGTTTAACCTTGCTGAAATACCGGCTGTAAATACCGATATGCAAATTATTGGAGGCAATCAAAGGGTATCGGCATTAATGATGGTTGGCAGAGGAGATGAAGAAATTGATGTAAGGGTTCCGAACAGGAAGCTAACTAAGAAAGAGGTTAAGGAATATGCTATTATCAGCAATACCCACGCAGGAGAGTTTGATTTTGAAATGCTTGATTTAGAGTTTGCAGACATTTCTATTGGTGAGCTTGGCTTTGAAATAGAAGGATGGGATGATTGGAAAAGTAAACAAGACACATTATTAGCAGGAGAAGCACAAGAGGATGATTTTGATGTGCCTGTTGGCGGTTCTGAAACTGATATTGTAGAGGGCGACATATTTGAAATAGGGCAACATCGGCTGCTTTGTGGTAGTTCCACCCAAACAGACACATGGAAGCGATTAATGGGCGATGAATTGGCGGATTTGGTAATAACTGACCCCCCATATAATGTGGATTATAAAGGTGGGACAAAGGACGGGTTAAAGATAAAAAACGATAATATGTCAGATGGTGACTTTTATCAATTCCTTTATGACTTTTATACTGCACTTGGAAGCTACACAAAAGCAGGCGGGGGTTGGTATGTTTGGCACGCCGATAGCGAAGGTGCAAATTTTAGAAGAGCTATGGCAGATGCAGGAATAATGGTAAAGCAATGCCTTATTTGGGTAAAAAATACAATGGTTATGGGAAGACAAGACTACCATTGGAAACATGAACCATGCCTATATGGCTGGAAGGAAGGCGCAGCACACGGGTGGTATAATGACCGAAAGCAAACAACGGTTTTGAACTTTGATAGACCACAACGAAACGCAGAACATCCCACCATGAAACCAATTCCTTTAATAGCTTATCAAATGGGTAATAGTTCAAAGGCTGATGATATTGTAGCAGATGGATTTGGTGGTAGTGGAACCACAATGGTTGCCGCTCAACAAACAAAAAGGCGGTGTCGGATGATGGAACTTGACCCAAGATATTGTCAGGTGATAATAGATAGGATGCGGAAGTTAGAACCAGGGATAAAGATTTTAAAGAATGGAAAGGAGATTTAAAATTAACGAAAGGTAGCAGTTGCAGCTAACGGTCGGGTATTTATGCAGGCCGCCAGCTAAAAGGGTTGAATTAGAAATGACTGTCCGGCGGCTTGCATAAATACTTCTGTTACAGGCAGGCGGGCAATATTTAGTTCTTTGAAATTGAGGGAAAATGTGGATAACTTTAGTAAAATAAAAGTTACT
>CAYQRR010000519.1:0-1728 GCA_964419635.1 uncultured Chitinophaga sp.
CATCATAACAAGTCAGGTGTGACGATGGCTTCTCGTCTGTCGTAAACAGATAGCGACTATCATCACTTAACCAGGTATTGTGGCTAAAATCAAGCGGAGTTGAAAACTGGGCTAAGGTTTTTGCGGGATTGTCAGCATCGGTTTTATCAGTTACATCCACTACACTTACTACTCCATCGTTAATATGTGCAGCCCACATTGTATCGTTTCTAACAAAGCAATCATGCACATACTTTAAATTGTAATCACCTAAAACGGGTGGATTCCAGCCATTCGTATTCAAGTCAAGAATCAGAAGGCCTTTATCGGTTCCGTTAACGTACGCCATTCCATTTTCATCTATAAAAATGGTATGAGAAGTTTCCATGCCCGAAGGATTGATAGTGTGATACTTCACGCTATCGGGAAGATACTTAAGATTGACCACTTGGAGCCCACTCTGCTGTTCGGTGGTAACATAAGCGTATCCCTTGTATTCTCTTACCTCGCGCCAAAATCCTCCCTGACCAGTAGCACCAGGCACCAAAAATAATTGAACGGGTGTCGCAGGATTTGTAATGTCTACTATAGAAAGACCTTGCGATGTGCCCACTAAGGCATACTCACGGCCCAGCGTATCTGCATAACCCGTAAGGTTGCTGGCACTTACATTTTGAGGATATGGGAAATGTCCCAACTGTTGAATATTCAGTTGCGAAAAAACAGATGCGCTACTCAAAACAATGATTAGACTAAAAATAATTTTCATGAATGCTGTATATATTTTCAGATACGAATAAAAGAGAAAAGATAACAGCACAAGAGCCGAAAAGTTAAATCGAATATTGATTTTCGTTACTCAAAAAAACGCCAACTCAATCCACCTTTAAAAGCAATGTCGGCAGCAGGTGCGTTATAAAGCGAGTAATGCCCATATTGTCGGAATGCCCCGAGAATATTCTCTACTTTGGTAAAGATGCGAACAGTTCTGATTTTGAAGTTTAGAAAAAAGTCTAATCGTAAAGTATACGAGTCTGCATCGTATGCGGGATAAAACCGTGCTAAAAGCGGGTCGTAATATGGAGTATTGTTATTGTAACGGAATCTAAGATCAAAACCCGTAGCAATCCACAATGCTTTTTTAAAAGCCCTTGCCTCGTGATATATGCTGTGCTTTGTGTAAAGTAGCGGGAAAGTTTCGAATACATACCCGGCAGATGCAGAAGTAAACCATATATCGTTATCGCAATGAAATCCTTTGATAGCGTTTCTATTGCCCGCATGTAACACTACAACATTTTGCGCACTACCGGACCAATTACCGAATGGATTGCTACCGCCTGCGTAAACTGGCATGTATTTGATGTTGTAATAATTAGCATCGGCCACAACCCCCCATTTTAAATTTTGAAATTTAAATCCAGCTGCAAGGGTCTGGGTTTTAGGTAACTGATAGTTCCATTCTGCGGGGTGCGAAGTGTAGTTTTCAAAAATATAGGGTGTTTCAGCCCTCTGATACAAAAAATTGGCAGTGATAGAACCCCATTTCCGGAGGTCGTAACCTGCCGAAGCATCAACTAAAAAATCGTGCTGATTATATCCATATGCAAAATACTTGGCTGTAGCTTTGTATAAGAATGGAGCGCCACTGCCTGGGTTATTTCTCACCTCACCGGATACATATAAATTACCGAATGTATTGCCAATCAGATTTTGTTTTAATAGATAGTAGTCGAACCCGGCTTCGGC
>CAYQRR010000520.1:0-1727 GCA_964419635.1 uncultured Chitinophaga sp.
ATACTTCCTGCTTTTGTGCTTTCATTTGTTCAATACCTGAGCGTCCTTTCTTTGGTTCTGTCTCCCTTCTTTTTCGATAAGGCCTATACCTTTTCGGTGCTCTTTATTGGTGGCTTGGTGTTCTTGTTTATATCCTATTCGCTGAATTCGGAACGCATGGAGAAGTTTATGATTACTTATCTCATTAGCATTTTCCCAATGCTCTTTGTGAATGGAGTATTAACAGCATTGCCTGTTGTGATTTACAACGATACACAGAATTTGGACATTCGGGTAGGAACCATACCAGTCGAAGATTTTATCTACAGCGCTATTTTGCTCGTAATGAATATCGGACTTTATGAATGGCAAAAGTCAAAGCATTTTCGTTACACGTTAACTAACCCTTCTTCTCATCAGGTGGTCTCTCATTGATGCGCCCTAAAACCAAACTTATGTCTTCTATTCAACTAATACAGAACAAGTCTTTTGTGCCAAAAGAATTTAATCGCGTAGCCCGATCTTATGATTTTGCTACAACAATGAGTCAGGGTTATCAGGAGGATTTATTTCCCTGTGCTAAGCGCCTACAACTTAAAGGGGATGAAAAGGTGTTGGATTTGTGTTGTGGTACCGGTAAATCTACCCGGGCCTGTTTAAATGAATTGTCAAACGGCACCATCGTTGGCGTAGATAACTCGGAAGGAATGTTGGCGGAAGCACAGGCAAAGTTTGCTGAGGAAGTAAAGGCAGGGAAAGTGAAATTTGTTTTGAAAGATGCCATGCACCTGCATTTTGATGAACACACTTTTGATGTTGTGTTTATGGCATATGGCCTGCGCAACATGCCGGATTATGAAAAATCCATTCAGGGGATTAGTCGGGTATTAAAACCAGGAGGCAAAATTTGCATTCATGATTATTCGCTTTCCAATAACTATTTCTCAAAAATCTATTGGGCTATACTGGGTTATGGTTTCATCGTGCCATTTTGCTCTTTACTTTCGGGAAGTTCTAAAATTTATACTTATCTGGTAAAGAGTGTCCTGAACTTTCTGCAACCCGAGCAGATTAAAAATTTGCTGGAGCAAAACGGTTTTGAAAAAGTAGAAATACAGCCACACGCCAGTTGGCGGAAACCTATTTTGCATTCCGTGATTGCTACTAAAAGAGCTTAAGCTAAAATTCCCTTTAGCGGAACGCTAATTAACTGGTTTTCTCTTAATCCTTCTTGCTGCATAATGTAGTTTGCCGCAATGCTTCCCGAGGTGTAAGCGGCTTCCATTAGCATGGTACAGTTATTCATTTTCACCCAATCTCCTGCTACATAAAAGCCGGGAACTTCTGATTTAATTTCGGGCCTGTTGGCATACTGGTTGGTATGAAAGCCCGGAAAATCATCGCGGTGTTGAAAGAATTCATGAGTGATTTTCATTCCACTTAGTTCCGGAAAATAATGATAGAGCTCCTGCATCAGATGTGCTTTTACTTCCTCATCACTCACTATATCTTTTGGAACGGCATAGGAGTGTAACTCAAAAATACCACCCTTGTTTTCTTCGCTCCATCGGGCAGATTCTTTCTCCATTTTGTGGTAAAGTGTTACACTATCGAGACATTTTAAGCGGTCGGTGAATATGAAGAATGGTAAAGTTTTATCCACTTCAAAACGGTCGGTCCATAAGCGCAGCACAGCATATCTGCCCGATTGTTTCAGGCTAGTAAGTTGTGTGAATGTGCGCTTATAT
>CAYQRR010000521.1:0-1725 GCA_964419635.1 uncultured Chitinophaga sp.
CACTTTATAGATAACCAACCATCTTTCCCTTTTTTGTGTCTCACGGTTTCGGGGGGACACACGCAAATTGTACTTGTCAAAGATTATTTAGAAATGGAAGTCATTGGTGAAACACTGGATGATGCGGCCGGTGAGGCTTTTGACAAAACAGCCAAGTTACTTGGTCTTCCCTACCCCGGTGGGCCACTCATTGACCAATACGCCAAGTTGGGAGATAAAAATCGTTTCCATTTTCCGGAACCTAAGGCGGGTGACTACAATTTTTCGTTTAGTGGCTTAAAGACTTCCGTACTTTATTTTTTACAAAAAGAAAAGAGACTAAACCCTGAGTTTGTGGAGCAGAACATCCATAATCTATGTGCATCTATCCAAAAAAGCATTGTAGATATACTTCTTAAAAAGTTATCGAAAGCAGCAATTAGCTTGGGAGTTCAGGAAATTGCATTGGCAGGTGGAGTATCTGCCAATAGCGAATTGCGATTGCGATTTCAGCAATTAGGGCTGGAACATGGTTGGAAAACGCACATTCCTAAAGTAGAGTATTGCACCGATAACGCAGCCATGATAGGCATTACTGCTTACTATAAATTTTTGAAACAGGATTTTACCACACAAGAGACGGAACCGCTGGCACGGTACAGTCTTTAACTATGCTTTTTTTACAAATGTTCTCAAATCGCTCATGATTTGATTACTAATATTATCAGCGGTGGTTTCGCTATTGCTTTCGGCATAAATTCGCACAATCGGCTCTGTGTTGCTTCTGCGTAAATGTACCCAGTCTTTATCAAATTCAATCTTAATACCATCAATTGTATTCACCGGATATTTGCTGTATTTATTCTCTAAATCCTCAAAAAGTTTCTCCACGTTGACGGATAGATCTAAATCAATTTTCTTTTTGGCGATATAATAATTGGGATAAGTAGCGCGCAACTGCGTTGCATTCATGCCACTTTTGGCCAAATGCGTCAGAAATAATGCAATCCCCACCATGGCATCGCGACCATAATGAAGTTCCGGATAGATAATGCCTCCATTCCCTTCACCGCCAATCACAGCCTTCACCTCTTTCATCTTTTCCACCACATTTACCTCTCCCACAGCGGAGGCGAAATACTCCTGGCCGTGCTTTTCTGTCACATCTCTTAATGCGCGGGTAGAAGATAAATTAGATACGGAAGCACCTTTCTTTTTCCCCAAAATGTAATCGGCCACCGCCACCAGCGTATACTCCTCGCCAAACATATTTCCATCGTCACACACCAATGCCAAACGATCCACATCCGGGTCTACACAAATACCAAGGTCAGCGTTGTATTTTTTTACAGTATTAGCCAACTCAGTAAGATTTTCGGGTAGCGGCTCCGGATTATGCGGAAACAGACCGGTGGGTTCTGTGTAGAGTTCCAGAATATTTTCAACGCCCAGAGCACGAAGTAACTTTGGGATAGCTATACCTCCGGAAGAGTTGACACAGTCTATAGCCACCTTGTAATTCTTCGCTTTGATAGCAGCTACATCAACCAGCTTTAGCTTCAGAATCTTATCTATATGGCGATCAATGTAAGTATCGTCTTGCGAATAAGAACCTAAAGAATTTACATCCTCAAATTCTATCACTCTATCCTCTGCAATACGCAGTACTTCCTCCCCGGCTTTGGCCGATATAAACTACCCATGAATATTCAATAACTTTAAAGCATTCCATTGCTTGGGGTTGTG
>CAYQRR010000522.1:0-1724 GCA_964419635.1 uncultured Chitinophaga sp.
AGGACTCACGCTCAACGTAGGGTGCTCAAATGCAAAAATGCATTCGCCGAAAGTACGCGTCAGTATTCCCCATTCTGACGCTGCTTCGCCTGAATGTAAGGCGCCAAAACTGCCTTGTGTGGAGGAACCGGTACCGTGGATAAAGAGCAACATGGGCTTGTTAGCGGAGATATCCTCGGGCTTCTTCAATGTTGTTTCATCGAATGACCGCGATTTTGTCCATTGATGAAGTCCGGCTGGATGTTTTGAAAAAGTTTTTTTCTCGATTAACCCGATGATTAGCTTTGCCGTAAATTGCGCACCTACTTGCTCAAGTGTTTTGAAACCATGTGGTAAGAACCAATCAGGCCAATTCTTGGGATCCTTTGCATCTTCCCAGATTTCGTCGGACTTGAGGCGAAGTATCTGCACGGCACGCGCAGCCAAGCCACTGGTAATGCCACGATTAAATGTTTGGCTATCGAGGTCGGGTTTGATCTCTAATCCCGCCGATGGTGATCCACGAGAACGAGAAGCACGCTGCTGTTGTTTTTGGTAGGCAGCAACTGAGGTCCATATAGAAACACCGGAATCCAGAGAAAATTCAATGATATCGTCTTGCTGCGCTGGTTGTACGGAAGGGGCCAGTTGCGCTGCGCGTGCCGAAGGCGTGACATCGAAGGTACCGAGTATTTCGACTGCATCGAGTAAATGTGTCTCGATAGTATGAGCACCCTGTTGGATCGTTGTTGGTCCTCTGTGTACCGTTTCTGGAGAGAGGACTGTGGACGAAGGGCGCCCTGGAATCAATAATTGGATAGACATTTCATGACCTTTAATTTTGACTGTTAGTGGATATTTATCAATAGCCTATTTAATCATTGAGCAGGATTAATTGGTGGAGTAACTGGCGTTGTTTTCTCGGTAATGCTAGGAACTATATTTTTCGAGAAATAGCTCCTTAAATCGCTTCTTTTAGAAAATTCTGTCGCCGCTTTTCCAGTAGCAAAGAATTGCACATTGTTTGTTTTGCTATCATAAAAATTAGCAAGCGCGCTGGCATTGTTTATCGATGCAAAGAAAGAAGGCATGCGAATACTGAAATGTTGTGGATTCCCTTTACACCCGTTATTGACCATGATAGGTGGAGAAGCAAATTCTTTGCGGTTATAGCCTAATTTAAAGGAATCAGGATAGGGTCCCGCCGTACCACTCCAGGCAGCTTTTAATCCAAATGTGGTATCTGTAGCAAAGTAAAATTGACGAACAGTGTTTCGATAACCTTCGTAAGAACTATCTTTTAAAGTTAGCTTATGCCAAAACCTCAGTAAGAATCCTCGCGTATCGTCGGGTTCTTTGGCTAAACATAACTCATGACTATCTGCACTGCTACTTCCTTGCCCTGAAATCTCTGCTATCTCTGCTCGCGCTAGATTCACTGCTGCATCCCCTCCCGCAAAACGCCCTAATCCCCAGATATGTTCAGCAACGGTTTTTGCATCACGATAGTAAATGGCGTAACCGGACAATGCGATGAGGGTATAAAAGCTCGCAATCAATACGATTTGGGAATGCGTGAAGTTTGTTATCATCGGTATTCTTCTAGCCATTAAGTTAGTTCCCAGAATTACAAGAAATCCCTTTGAAGAACATATTAGGCCTTTTATTTTGGCTTGAATGTGTGTTTTGTCACAAAGGAGCAGTCTTTCTAAGCGATGAATAAAAATACCCTCTTTCTTAAGCGT
>CAYQRR010000523.1:0-1047 GCA_964419635.1 uncultured Chitinophaga sp.
GAAGAATGTGGGGAATTTTATGGTTTGATTGGCATGTATATATTCATAAAAATCCATTCTTTTGTCGCATATTATTACCATCAAATCAATTACTTATGGCGGAACAGTATCATTTTGCACAACCTAATGAGAATGCACCTTCGACAATTCTTCAACCAAAGGAAGAAAAACTGCATCAATATCAAGCGGTAGCCTGGCGTACACCATTATCCGGCATTATCGCCAAGAAAAACCATGTTGAAGCCGTAATTAATAGTACCAGTAATCTGTATAATAAGACCACAGATGAAATTGCCACCGTGCAATTTCAGTATTGGTGGGGTTCCGATAAAGGTATCAATGCCTGGCAGGGCACCAAATATGGTTACCATCCGGACCAAATCAAGGTCGAATTAGGGGCCATGATCAGTATCCCTCAAAATACAGGCGGAGCTCTGGGATATTCAACTTTGTACCTACGAGGGATTGAACTCAACAGCAAACTTCGCTACTGGCTCCAATTCAGCCTCTTTGATGAACGCGGAGCATTGCCTGACAACTTTTATGTTGACTATCTGACCGGGGACCTTGCGTTTACTGGGCAAATGGGCATAAGCAACTATTTCTCACTGATACCGAGCAGTAATACCCAAAAAAAGGAAGTTTTTTCTGATCTCAAGTTCTTTGGCGTTTCCGTCTCGCGGCAACAATTGTGGAATATTATGATGGTATTCAGAAATAAATACAATATCAATATTTCACCAGAACCCAACCTCCACCGCATTTTCGCTTGTGGCATGACCCCGGAATTAGGGGCTGCCGACCCGGGTGGCGCCATGAAATTCGTAGGCGAAAACATGTTTCTGCGCACGGCATTCCCGGATGTAAGCCTGTTCATCAACAAATTGGTCTGGTTAGAGAGCGCCTGGAAACCGGGCGCCCGTATCAATCTGGAATATGGACTCGATTGCATGCAGATCAAGGATGGCGCATGGAGCGCGCACTGGATGCTCAACCAGGTACCCGGAACACCTTATTTCTGGCTGGAAAATCGCTGGAAAACCGGGC
>CAYQRR010000523.1:1057-1720 GCA_964419635.1 uncultured Chitinophaga sp.
GAATTCAAAACCGTTGGAAGTCAGGCTATTGTATTCATATTGTGAACGGAAAACCGGAATGCGGCATCGTAGCACAGGGCGCTGCCGGGGCCAAATGGCGTTTGAAACCTGTACCTTGAATGGTTGCTAAACATTGGCCTACCGCTGCCGATCCAGTTACCGTGAGTATCCTTTGTTCAATAACAGGGTTGTCGACAGCCAGGAGGCTGCGTTGGGTGTTTTCCATTATTGTTCGTCGTTTGAATCTGGTTGCTGTGCCCTCTGGCGTACGCGTCCTACAGCTTTTGTTCGACAGGCTGTTGTTATGCCGGGGCACGTTCGAGCAAAAGAGTCTGATTTGGGAAGTAGGTTGCACACGGGGTGCTTAGCTTTTCAGGGTTGAATTTCCGGGGAGTTCGCGTAAATTTGAGTTCCGGTAGAAGATCACTGTATATTATGCTCAATTTTCGCATTTTTTTCCTTTTATTATTCCTTTTTTCATTGATTGGCATTCGATTAAAAGCCATAGAACTAAATGACTTATCTATAAAAAAAGGCCTAATCCTATTCGATCCTCTTTTGCTAAGTATTTCGGAAAGTTTGGCTTGTGTAGGTGTCTCCGCTGCGCTACGACATGACAAGCGCGTTACAGGGGCTTACTGTACAATATGAGGATAGTCACTT
>CAYQRR010000524.1:0-1713 GCA_964419635.1 uncultured Chitinophaga sp.
TGAAAAATCTTCTTTTTTAGGATAATTCACACCTCTATCTCCATCAACTATCTCAACATCAGCATTCCCCAACTCCACCATCTCCCACTCGGGTTTAATTACAATAGTTGGCTTGTAGTTTTCTACTACCATTTTTGCACCGTCAATTATTTTTTGGTAGCCCTCTATTTCTTTTACAATCTGCTCTTGTATTTCGAGCGGAGGGAGGGGGATTTCGAGTTCCTTTACAAATGCTAACGAAGCCATTCTAAACTTGCCATCACCTAATTTATAGAAATCGTTGTATAGATTTCTTGCTGTATAAAATAGATATTTAGTGTTTACTTGTTCAGTATCCTTTGGATATAAACCTGCCACGTTTTGATTCGTAGAAGTTTCAAAATCCAAATAACCTGTTTTGCCTATTGTTGCACCGACAAGGGCAATAAGTGTTGTTCCTTTCTGAAAAAGTTTAGCACTTGATTTCTTTAGCCCCAACTCTGTAATAAATGTTTCGGTTGAATTCACGACCTCATTTTTACAGACACCTGAACCTACCCAAGCTACTGTTCCATTTTTCCAATACTCATCAACTTCTTTTGAAGGTGTTCCGCCACTTTTAACCTCACAAACATCTTCCAACTTTACAAAGTCATATATCTGGCTTTCCAACTCCCCTTTTAGAACATACCTATCCCCACTCAACACCACGTCCTTATTCGCCAACACTCTTTCTTTTTCTACCAATAAAGAGATGCTGCTGTATTTTTCTTGCTCAAAAGGTTTGCCTTCGGCAATGCTTTGTTTGTATTCGGTAAATGCTTCGAGTGCCAACGGCAAATCGTTTTTATCAATTTCTCTACGCTGTGCGCCTAAATCAAAACCATCGTTTTCTACTTTTAAAAACAAAATATGATTACTGTGTTTTGCCAATGCTTTATCTAAAAGCAGAATACTTGTTTTTACACCGCTATAAGGGTTAAAGCAACCCGCAGGCAACGATACTACGGCAATAAGCGAATCGTTCACAAGCAATTTGCGCAACAACTTGTAGGCAGTTTGTGTGGTGGCTACAATGCCGTTAGGCACTACTATACCAGCGCGTCCATTGTTGTTCAGGTGTTCGGCAATGTAATCAGTAAACAGCACCTCTGCTTTGTTTGCCTGCACACCAAATTTTTTGTGCGGGCGTATGCCGCCTTTCGGTGTCATAAACGGAGGGTTGGCAAGCACCACATCAAAAGTTTCGTTCCATCTGTCTTCGCTGCTTAGTGTATCGTATTCGTAAATCTGTGGTGTTGTAAAACCATGCAGATACATATTTGCCAGCGAGAGGCGCACCATATCGGGGCTAATGTCGTAACCCACAAAGTTGGTGGCTAATTTTTTGCGTTGGTCGGGCGTTAGTTTATCGCCAGAGCGTTTATCGGTGTTTTGTTTCAGTATGTGTTTGTAGGCACTCAACAAAAATCCGCTCGTTCCGCAGCTGGGGTCTGCAACGGTTTCATTTTTCTGCGGGTTTACGCAAGCCGTCATAAAATCAATAATGTGGCGCGGTGTGCGGAACTGCCCTGCATCGCCTTGACTTCCCATTACGCTCAACAGATACTCAAACGCATCACCTAATTTTTCGCTGTGGCTGTATTCAAACTCGTTGATGTATTTCAAAAATAATTTGAGCGTGGACGGGTCGCGGTAGGGTAGGTAAGCGTTCTTAAAAATATTGCGGAACAG
>CAYQRR010000525.1:0-1707 GCA_964419635.1 uncultured Chitinophaga sp.
TATAGACCGAAAAGAGGTAAAGCGTATGGACCGCTTTACACAATCTGCCATGGGGAGTGCCGAAGAGGCCGTAAAGGATGCCCACCTGCAAGATGAAAAACTGGATAAAGACCGCGTAGGTGTTATCTGGGGTTCGGGGGTAGGTGGTTTAGATGTATTTCACGAAGAGATCATAGCTTATGCAAAAAGTGATGGCACGCCCCGGTTTAATCCGTTTTATGTGCCAAAGATGATTATAGACATTGCGGCCGGACTTATCTCTATGAAGTATAACTTTCGTGGGCCCAACTACGCTACCGTAGCAGCCTGCGCTACCAGCAATATTGCTCTGATTGATGCATTTAATCTGATTCGGTTGAACAAAGCGAATGTGATTGTAACCGGTGGCTCCGAAGCTGCGCTGAGCCCGGGAGGTATTGGTGGATTTAACGCTATGCGGGCCATGAGCGAACGAAATAACGACCCGGCTACTGCCTCGCGCCCTTACGACAAAGACCGCGATGGATTCGTAATGGGAGAGGGGGGGGCTAGTATTGTGCTCGAGGAACTGGAACATGCCAAAGCGCGTGGAGCACATATTTATTGCGAGATAGTGGGCGGAGGATTGAGTGCCGATGCGCATCACCTCACCGCTCCGGATCCGGATGGAAATGGTGCAGCCCGAGCTATGTGGCTATCTTTGGAAGATGGAAATCTGCAGCCCGGAGATGTAGACTATATCAATACCCACGGCACTTCTACTCCGCTGGGCGATGTAGCTGAATTGTCGGCTATCAAAAAAGTTTTTGGCGAACATGCTTATGCGCTCAATATTTCCGCTACCAAATCTATGACGGGGCACTTGTTGGGCGCTGCCGGAGCCGTTGAAGCGATTGCCTCTATTCTAGCCATTCGCGATGGAATTATCCCGCCCACCATCAATCATTTTACCCCGGACCCGGCAGTAGATCCGAAATTGAATTTAACGCTGAACGTGGCTCAGAAACGAAAGGTGGATGTTGCCCTAAGCAATGGATTTGGTTTTGGTGGCCATAATGCTTCAGTTGTTTTCAGACGGTATAATGGATAGGTGGATAAAAAGCTATGTTGATTTTTGCTTCCTGCCTAATTTGCACATCGAAATAAGTGCTGCTTGATAAAGAAACTTTACAACCGGATATTTTCGACCGACAAGGAGCTGGCTGCTTACATTAAGAGCATCACTGGTATTTCTCCGTCAAACCTTACCATTTATAAGCAGGTTTTTCAGCATCGCTCCAAGTTCAATGAACCCAAAGAAAATAACGAACGCCTCGAGTTGTTGGGCGATGCCATTCTTGATGCCGTGGTGTGTGCCTATTTATATAAGAAGTATCCTTACAAAGAAGAAGGGTTTATGACTGAATTGCGCTCGCGGATTGTAAATCGCAAAAGCCTGAATGAGGTGGGTGTAAAGCTTGGCTTGGTGGAGAAACTGCAGTTGAATAGGAGAAGCATGACCGATGTTTCGAAAGACTTAGGGGGCAATACTTTTGAAGCGCTCATAGGAGCCGTGTATCTGGATGCCGGATTTGAGAAAACAAAAAAATTCATTCAAAAAAGAGTTCTCCAAAATCTGATTGATGTGGATATGCTCGAGGGAACAAATACGGATTACAAGAGCCAGATTTTTCATTACATACAACGCAAGGGCAAGAGCATAGAGTTTAAAGTGGTGGAGCAGAAACA
>CAYQRR010000526.1:0-1670 GCA_964419635.1 uncultured Chitinophaga sp.
TGTATGAGATTTATTTAGCCATGAATGATAAGAGGAACGCGCTCTATTCGCTGTCTATGGTAATAGAACTGGGCGAAAAGAAGGCGGATTTTTATGAAGAGAGAGCCCGTTTATACTTAGACATTGGCGACACCTTTAAGTACGAAGAAGACTTAGCTACCGCTAAGTCGATCAAAGCCTCCACTGCTAGCCTGAGCAAGTAGCATGAGAGCAGTTTTGCACTGCTTTTTTTACAAAATATTTGAGCTTCTGAATCATTCCTCTAATTTGGTCGCGCTCATAATTTAACTATGCTCCATCTATTCCAGATTTATCTTTTTGTTGCGTTTGCCGGCATGGCTTTTTACTTTGCATTTCGGGGCTACAGACGCGTTTATCAAAACATTTTACTCGGTAGGAGGGAAGATTTTTCAGGCAATACCTCAGAGCGTCTTCGCACGATGTTGCTCGTGGCTTTTGGACAAAAAAAGATGTTTAAAAATCCAATTCCTGCGGTGCTCCACCTGTTTTTGTATGTCGGATTTGTTATTACCCAGATAGAGTTGCTGGAGATTTTTATAGATGGCATAACCGGAAAACACCGGGTAATTTACCATGCCGTGGAGCATATACCAGCGCTTCACTTCATGTATGTATTCATTATCAATTCCATCGAAATGTTTTCGGTGCTGGTTTTCATAGGCACCGTTGCATTTTTATACAGAAGATTTGTAGCTAAGGTAGAGCGGTTAAATAAACCTGAATTGAAAGGTTTTCCAATCCAGGATGCCGCTACAATTCTAATCTCTGAAATCCTGTTGTTAACCTGTATTTTTAGCATGAATGCCGGTGATAGCGCCATGCACATAAAAGAATATGGCGAGGGCTACGGATTTGCTATCAGCACATTTTTAGCGCAGTTCATCACTCATCTTGACTACACCACCCTGCACCTTATTGAAAGAATGGGCTGGTGGGGACACCTCTCATTGGTTTTTCTGTTACTGGTTTATCTCCCTTACTCTAAGCATCTGCATATTTTGCTGGCATTCCCCAATACTTTTTTTGCCAGACTATATCCCAAAGGCTATATCAATAACATGCCGGAGATCACCAAAGAAATTAAGTTGATGATGGACCCTTCCGCTGTTCCACCACCGGCTGATGCCAATGCTGCACCCGTAAAATTTGGAGCAAAAGATGTATTTGACCTTTCCTGGAAAAATTTGCTGGATGCTTACACTTGCACCGAGTGCGGGCGATGTACTGCAGCCTGTCCGGCCAACCAAACCGGCAAGCTGCTCTCTCCACGTAAAATTATGATGGATACGCGCGACAGGCTCGAAACAGTGGGGGCCGCTATTGCTGCAAACAATGGAATTTGGAAAGAAGACGGAAAGAGCCTCATTGAAAATGGCTATGTGAGTATAGAGGAACTTCGTGCCTGCACTACCTGCAATGCTTGTGTCGAAGAGTGTCCGGTGATGATTTCACCGCTGGATATCATCGTGCAATTGCGAAGAAATCTCATTATGGAAGAAAGCAATGCTCCTGCCGAGTGGACCGGTATGTTTACCAATATGGAAAACAATGGCGCTCCATGGCAGTTTAGCCCGCAAGACAGACTGAATTGGACCAAGGAATAATACAATGATATCTCACTTTCAATTTTCAATGAAATGGAATTAAAG
>CAYQRR010000527.1:0-1666 GCA_964419635.1 uncultured Chitinophaga sp.
CAGTTGCTCCTTCAGATATTTTTTTAGCGCACTCAGGTTAGCTTGGCTGTATTTCTTTTGAAGTGCCGTTTTTATCTTTTGCTCATTGTAGGTATCCGCTTTGTCCAGTATATCAAAGAGCAGCAGGTAAGAAGGGCCACCATCTTTGTCGCCATATCGCTGTGCAAATTTTTTGAAATAACCTTTCTCGGAGCGGTCTAACGATTTTACCAGTTCAAATACAATATCTGTAGCCATTGAAATACTGTTCGAGGTTTAAGCGGAGTGAGTTGGAAGTATCTGTAAATCAGTATCTAATATAATTTCCTTGTGATAATAATCATGTCCGACTTTCTATATAACGCATGATATTTATGCTGCTTGTGCTGATTTATTTGCCACTTTTGATTGTAAATCCACACAGCTATGAAGAAGTTCTTCTTGCCACTCCTGTTAGTTCTATTCAGCGGTTACATTACTAATGCTCAAAATTCTATTCTGGTAAACATTCAGGTGTTGCCGCCTTACTCGCCTTACCTGAGCACATATGTAGACCAACCCAATAAAATTTTACTTACGCTAACTAATACCACCACGCAGTTGCAGCGCGTTCGGTTGGTAGTAAAACTGACAGGGGATAATGGCATTAGTGCCGTTACAAAAGCAGGCTATTCTCCGCCAGCGTCTATCGATATTCCTGCCGGACAAACCAAACCGATCAACCTGGCAGATTTTGACAATCGCAATTATTTCGACCCCGGTAACATAGATTTAGTAGGTATCACGCGTGCTGCCATTATTCAAAATCAGGCACTCCCGGAGGGTAATTATACCATCTGCGTACGCGCATATGATTTTGTAACCGGGCAACCTTTATCCATGGATCAGCCTATGGGTTGCAGTCCTTCTTTCCCTATCAGCTATATTGATCCTCCGTTGGCTATTCAACCGCTATGCAGCAGCACAATTACTCCGCTGGTTCCACAAAACATCATTTTTACCTGGACCCCACCGGCTACCGCAGCAGGCATAATTCAATATGAGTTTACCTTAAAAGAGGTGCCCAATACCATGAATCCGATGGATGTGATAAAGAATAATGTGTTCCCGGTATTGTATGCAGTTACACAACAAGGCAACAACACGCTGGTTTATACCAATGCATTGCCGCAACTGGAGGTGAATAAAAAGTATGTGTGGCGCGTACGTGCCGTAGCACCCAATAACAGTGTTTCGTTTAAGAATCAGGGCTTCAGCGAACCTTGTTGGTTTATGTATGGTGTGCCGCAAGTGCCCGATGCGCCTTCCGCCTTGTCGACTATAAAATTGTTGTCACCCGCCAACGGTGCTACCACCGACATTATTAAATCAAGTTCGGTGAGTGGCCTGCCCGACCATTACCGTTTTGAATGGAAAGCTCCCGCACCGGTTCCCGGGGTGCCCTTGATGGCTTATCAATTGCGCATAGCCATTGTATTGCCGGGCCAAACGGTGGCACAAGCCCTAAAAGTAGATAGTCAGGTAAATGTGTTATCTACCGAAGGCGATACTAAATACAATTACATGAAGTATACCGATTTTAAAGCCGGTAGCACTTATGCATGGGAGGTAAAAGGAATAAGTAACGTGCCGCAGGGACCCGAGAAATACTTTAGCGACCAGTGGACATTCAAAGTCAAAAAATCGT
>CAYQRR010000528.1:0-1663 GCA_964419635.1 uncultured Chitinophaga sp.
AATCCGGTTTGATCAAATCAGTACCACCAAAGCCCGAACCAGGCACGCCACCTGTGCCATCTAAAAAAATATATTCATCCACCTTGCCCGGTAAAAAAGTAAAAGTGGGTGAGTATAAAGTTTGGTTACAAAACGAATTACAAAAAATCGCAGGCGCATCTGCCGACGATGAAATTGAAATTAATAACTAACTGATTGAGTAATGAAATTAGCCGACCACGTAGAACATATACGCAAACTCATTGATAGAGCTTTCCGCAACCGACTTGGTAGAATGGGAATTCAGGAAAAAACTGTATCGCTTCGTAGCTCAGTTCCCAGTGAATACCTCGAAGAAAGAATCAGGATCGATTCCCTGAAAGATATCTGGACTGCTGAAACAGGCAGTGCAGAATATGGATATGACAAATTGGTGGAAGAATTAACCTTCACACTCTTTAACCGGCTGGCCGCATTAAAAGTAATGGAAGCCCACACCCTGCACCCGGAGATTGTTACCCGCAGAAGCCAGCATGGTGACCGTTCTTTTGCACACAAGCATTGGTTAGAACAAAACCCTAACGGACGCAGTGAGGAAATGGAAGGCCTGGTGCGTTTTATGGAAGACCAGTTGGCTGCATTGGCGGCCGATATTCCTTTGTTCAGTCCGCAGCACCCCTACCATTTGCTGCCCACAGCCATTGAATTAAACGGCATCATGCATGCCTTTAACCATGTGGAAGCCGATGAGCAGGTAGAACCTAATATCTGGCAAAGCGATGATGTGCTGGGATGGCTCTATGAAAGCTATAACAATTATAAAAAAGCAGCCCATAAAGAAAGTGGTGAAAAAACAGAGTTTAATAAAGTAAGTATACAAAGCCAGGTATATACCCCCCGCTGGGTGGTGAAGTTTTTAGTAGATAACAGTTTGGGCAAACTGTATCTTGAAATGTATCCTGACAGTGATATAAAGAACCGCTATAAAATTGCTAATGCTCCAAAGACAAGAACAAGAGAACCAAAGCCATTGACGGAAATTAAGATGATTGATCCTGCTACAGGTAGTGGAAACTTTCTCTTATATGGTTTCGACCTGTTTTACGATTTATATACCGACCAGATTGAAAACTATGGCGCAGATTATGACGACCGCAAAATTGCAGAGCTCATCATTGCCAATAATCTGCATGGAGTTGACCTTGACGATCGTGCCATACAGTTGGCTCAATTAGGTTTGTACATCAAAGCGAAGCGAAAAAAGCGTTCTGCAAAAATTGAACACTTTAATATTGTAAGCTCCGATTTTTATTTACCGGAATATGCTGCCGTAAAACATTTGTTTGAAAGCGAACAACCTCTAAGCCCGGAACTGGAAAAAATTGTAACCGACCTTTGGGCCGATTTGCAGCAGGCATACAAGTTTGGAGCATTGATACGCCTCGAAGAAAAGTTCAGTTTGCGTTTGCATGGATTGGTGCAGCAGTTTGAAAGAACGCAGATGCAATTATTCTCGGCTCAAACATTAGCCAGTTATGAAAATTTCAGAGAGACCTTCTTTAGCAACCTGCAAAAAGCCGTAGCCCAAAATACCGCCAAACAAGGCCAGACCTTTCTGAATACAAAAACCCAGGATGCTATTACCTTTCTGCAATTGCTAACACAGAAATACGATGTGGCAGTT
>CAYQRR010000529.1:0-1662 GCA_964419635.1 uncultured Chitinophaga sp.
TCGCTTAGGTTAATCGGTATTACTTCAGGGGAGCCCATCACACAAACATCACCTTTTTTTAAATCAAGACAAACTACACCTTGCTATTCAATGTTTAATATTGCTGTTATGAAACCGGTTTTTATCACCCGTAAATTTGAAGATTTATCTATCTCGGAATTGTACCGTTTGTTGCAGTTGCGCCAAGAGGTTTTTGTGGTGGAGCAGAATTGTCCGTATCTGGATGCAGATGGCAAGGATTTTTTATCGCAGCATGTGATGGGGTATGCAGGCGAAGAATTAGTGGCCTATTGCCGATTAGTGCAACCAGGTGTTAGCTACCAAGAAGTTTCCATTGGCCGAGTGATATCCGCAACTAAGTATCGCGGCAGAAAGCTTGGCAAATCGCTTATGGAATACGCTCTCTATGAAATTCAAAAGAGGTATGGTCCGGTGCCCGTTCGCATTGGTGCGCAGGCTTATTTGAAAAGATTTTACGAGTCGTTTGGGTTTCAAGATTTAAACGAACCATACATGGAAGATGGTATCCCCCATCTTATCATGCTAAAACCGGCCGGTTAATCCACTACCAGAAACGGGCGTAGAGGGCAATTAGCAATCCAGCTATTAACAATGAGCCGGCCAGAAAACTGTTGGTTACGCTGAATAAAGAAGTGTCTGCTTCCAATGCGCGAGCTTTGTTGCCTTTCGGATTTTCGACCAAACTAATCAGCACCATTCCGGTGATGCATAACATAAACACTATACCCATTCTATCCAGAAAAGGAATTTCATAAATGCCTGCGTTATTGATGTTCGAAAATCCAAAATTAGCCAGTGGCGATAAGTCCATCATGACTGGTAAAAACTTCAAAAGAACCGAGAGTAAGAAACCACCCAGCGTAGCAAATAAAGCAGCGTTGCTGGTAGTGCGTTTCCAGAAAAATCCCATTAGGAACATGGCAAATATGCCGGGGCTCACAAATCCGGTGTACTCTTGAATGTAATTTAATCCACCCTTATCTATACCTAAAAATGGTGCAATGACCACTGCTACTAACATCGAAACAACTACGGCTATTTTGCCCATTTTTACCTGTTGTTTTTCATCCGCATTGGTATCGATTACTTTCTTATAAATATCGAGGGTAAAGATAGTGGCTATGGAATTTGTTTTGCCCGCCAGCGATGCCACTATTGCTGCGGTAAGGGCGGCAAAACTTAATCCCTTTAATCCGCTCGGCAACAGGTTTAGCAAAACCGGATAGGCTTTATCACCGGAAATGAGTCCATCGGCATTCATCATTTCGTTTTGAAAGTTCCCTTGCTGATGCAATACAAAAGCGGCAATACCCGGCAATACTACAATCACGGGCATCAGTAGTTTGAGAAATGCGGCAAACAGAATTCCATTTCGTGCAGTTGGTAAATCAGCCCCTAAGGCGCGTTGTGTAATATATTGGTTGCAGCCCCAATAACTGAAGTTGGCAATCCACATACCACCCAGTAACACCGTTAAACCCGGTAAATCAAGATAGCTGGGATTGTTACGCTGTAGTATCATGTGAAAATGATCTTCTGCGTGCTGCGTCATCAATTGGAACCCACTCCACACTCCACTGCTTCCAAAGTTTTCGGCTATCAGATTCAAGGCAAGATAGGTGGTAGCCAGTCCGCCTAATA
>CAYQRR010000530.1:0-1661 GCA_964419635.1 uncultured Chitinophaga sp.
TGGAGATTTTTGGAAGTTCACGGTAAAAGACAATGGAATAGGGTTCGATAAGCACCACAGCGAGCAGATATTCAAAATTTTTAAGCGACTGCACACAGACGATGAATTTAAAGGCACCGGCATCGGATTGACCATCTGCCAGAAAGTGGTAGAGAAACATGGCGGAACCATTGTAGCAGATTCTGAAGTAGGGAAAGGCAGCACCTTTACCTTTACACTTCCGAAAAAGTCTGTTTAATTATCTGGGAGCTCAAGAGTAATAGCAAAAAGGCCGCTGAAATTCAGCGGCCTTTTTGCCATTGCAGAGATTATACCGGGATTAACGCAATACAGTCAAACTGCCTTTAAACACCTTCTGGTTCTTGCCGTCCAGATGGACAATCTTCATTACATACACGTAAACATCCGGTTCTACTATCTCTCCTTTGTAAGTTCCATCCCAGCTAAAATCAGCACTCTCGCCCTCAAAAATCTTCTCGCCCCAGCGATTAAATATCATAATGCTCAGGTATTTAATTCCCGCTTTGTTTCCAAACAGTTGAAACATATCATTGTTGCCATCTCCGTTCGGGGTAAAGGCATTTGGGGTAAATACCGTATGATCTGCAATTACTTCTACTAATACTGTATCTTGTGCCACACATCCATTTGTATCTACCGCTACAACTGTGTAAAGGGTGGTTTGGCCCGGCTGCACAGTTACAAATGCACAATTACTACAAATCATTCCAAAATCAGGCGTCCAGTTGTAGGTTGTCTGATTACTTCCGGTAGAAAGAGCATTCAGATTAGCTGTTTCGCCAAGCGTGAGAGTAGTGCTGCCGGTAGCGTCAACACTGAAAAGATTTTGATTAACAACTGAGAATAAGGTGTCAAATACACACCCGTTGTTATCAATCACAACTACACTATAATTTCCTGGAGTGATGTTATTTAAATCTTCGGTGTCAGCCCCAGTGTTCCAATTGAAAGAGTAGGGTGCACTTCCACTCGAAACCATTAAGTCTATTCCTCCCAAGTCTTGAGCACATACCAATTGATCTACGTTTGCACTTACAATCATGGCGGGCAACGTATTTACAAATCCGGAAGCTGTTTGAGCACATCCTTTAGCATCGGTGACGGTCAATGAGTAAGTGCCGGAAACTATGTTGGCTAAATCCTCAGTTACTGTACCGTTATTCCAAACAAAAGCATAGCCGGGGGTACCTCCGCTTACGCTCACATTCACTTCGCCATCGTTGCCTCCAGCGCAGGCTACATCCGAAACAGAAACTCCAATCCCGATTAGTGAAGGCTCTGCCACACCAATTGCATTGAGCGAAGCCTGACAACCGTTGGCATCGGTTACTGTTACATTGTAGCTACCAGCAGTTACATTACTTACAACCGGAGTAACAGGTCCATGAGACCATAGATAAGAATACACAGGAGTACCTCCGGTAACCGAAACTGTTATTGAGCCATCAGCACCGGAATTGCAGTTTGGCATGGTATGCGCCTCAGTAATTACGATGCCAGCAGGCATTACTAAAGATGCCGTGGCGGATGTAACACAACCATTTGCATCAGTTACATTGACGGAGTAAGAACCAGCGCCCACCGCTATTAAGTCCTCTGTGGTACTTCCATTGTTCCAACTAAAATTCATAGGCCCCACA
>CAYQRR010000531.1:0-1658 GCA_964419635.1 uncultured Chitinophaga sp.
GTTTAACTGAGTTCCCACTTTCTTCCCCAATTCTCTGGCACAGGCAATGCAATCGTCCATTGTGGCATTGGCAATGGGTATAAACGGACAAACATCCGTAGCTCCAAAACGTGGATGTGCCCCATTGTGCTTGCTCATGTCAATTAGCTCTGCTGCTTTTGCAATTCCCCTAAAGGCTGCTTCCACCACTGATTTTTCATCGCCAACAAAGGTAACTACAGTTCGGTTGGTCCCTTTGCCGGGGTCCGTATTCAAAAGTTTAATGCCCTCCACACTTTCTATGGCATCTGTAATTTGTTTAATAATATTCATGTCGCGCCCCTCGCTGAAATTGGGAACGCATTCAATAATCTTCTGCATATATTTTTTGTTTTTGACGGACTGTATTGAATCAGGTAGTGGGCCTGTAAATAACGTTGCCCGCTGTTTTGGCAAATTCCTTTTTCTGTTCTGTTAGCAAAATATGCAACTTCATAAGACGGGTGATTTCTGCTTCGTCTTTTATCTCGCGAAGCAATTGCTCCACTTTTTTGAGCTCTGCAATATTTCTAAACTGCTTAAATCGCAGCACGGCAGACAAGATATCTTTTACAAAAACTGATTTTTTATCTGGGATAATGATTTTGTGTTTTGCTGTCCAGTTGTCGCTCAGCGAATACGGTTGCGATAAAATATCAATCGCCAGCGATGCAATATCGGGCTCCGGATGGTTGATGAAATACTGGTCATCGTTTACCTGGCCGTTTGCAAACTGGCGTTTTATATCATCGAATACTTTTTTAAACAAGGGAGATTCCATATCAATTCCATCCAATTCCTCCAGCACATAAGCGGTAACAGATATAGGTGTTCCTTCGGCATCAATTTCCCAATTGCCAAACTCTAACAAAATACGAATTACATCTCGCTCCACCAGATTTAAGCCGGAGATTGCCTGTGGCTGCAAATTTTCCTGATGAACAGATTCCGGTAGTTGATCATCGCGAACTTCTATTTGCAGCTGCTTTCTTTCTTCGCTGGCCGCTTCATTTTGTTTTTTTCTGCGAACCTTGTTGGTTTCGGTTATCAGAATCTGTTCGTTCATATCGAACAACTGCGCACATTCTTTTACATAGACCGAACGTTGAATCGCATCCGGCACTTTGGCAATAGAGTCTATGATATCGCGGATGAGTTGCGCCTTCTTAATAGGGTCGCTTTTTGCTTCATCAGCAAAAATGGATGCTTTAAAGGAGATGAGGTCCTTACGATTGTTTTTTATAAAAGTTCCAAATCCTTCTGCGCCAACTTTTTTTACGTAAGAATCCGGATCCTCGGGCGAGGGCAAAACCACAATACGCACATTCATGCCTTCTTCCAATATAAGGTCGGTTCCTCGTAGGGCAGCTTTTACTCCTGCTGCATCCCCATCATACAGCATAGTAATGTTTGGCGTAATACGTTTAATTAGTCGTATTTGGTCCACAGTGAGTGCCGTGCCGGAAGATGCCACTACATTTTCAATACCGGCTTGATATAAAGAAATGACATCCGTGTAACCTTCTACCATCAGACATTCGTCTTTCTTACGTATTTCATTTTTGGCGAAGTAAGCACCGTACAGAATTTTGCTCTTTTGATATACTTCGTTTTCGGACGTGTTTACATACTTCGGAGCT
>CAYQRR010000532.1:0-1644 GCA_964419635.1 uncultured Chitinophaga sp.
GGAACAACTAATCTGTTTTCTGAAATTGGAGAAGCCGTCAGATTGAATTTACCTGTTTGCCCATTGATGATATTGCGGAAACCGGAGCGCACCACGCGGATATCGTAGTAACCGCTCCTCAGTTTATCTCCTGCACGATTTATCAAACGCACATACTGGGCATCATCTATATTCATTACCCATGCCGTTGTGAAAGTATCGGTGCTGCCATAAGTAGTTCCGTCTGTTGAACGGGGCATTGCTGCATCGCGCGAAATGCAAATCACTTCATCACCCTGCCGGAAATATTTATCAGCGTTGGTAAGTGTGGCGGTTCCATCCGTTACGTTCAACTGATTGAATTGCACCCCTACGTTTCTGTAAGCGCCATTCATTCCGCTGTTGGCAGCTAACCATCGAGCCGGATAGGTGAGGTTGTATTGTTTATCGCCAAACTCATTTTCCACATCCTGCAACACTACTTCACCACTTTCTCGGTCGCGGAGTAAATGGTGGGTGCTTATCTGTGCGCCATTATCAAAAACAATAGTTTCTTCTAAAAGTCCGCAGCGGTAAATCACTTTGTTGAATGTTGCCATTCGCAGCCTTCCGTAAGAATGTGTATAGCCCGGATAAACGGTTGGAATAATAACCGGAACCGGCCCGCGTATGCTTATATCGAGGTTAATTCCTGCTTCGGGAACCATGACATGCTGCTGGTTTTCAAGCGCATCAGAGAAAAATTCAAAGTCCACACCAACCTCTTCTTCTTTAATTTCACCGGTTGTAGGATGAATGGTTTGCACTGTGTTGCTGAGTTGCGATGAATTGTGGTAGTTGGTTTTGTATTTATACAACGTGCCGGAAACCGGATTTTCGCTTGATGGTGCATAGCTGTAAACTGCCTTTTGCCTTCCGTGCATATCATTTAGCTCCACAGTAAAGCCCTGTGTGGCGTTCAGGTGTTCTTCACTGTAAAATGGAGGCACCTGACTTTCGCGCGTTCTAACATTCAGTCTTGTACTGTTAACTATAGTTGGGAAATCTTTAGAGGTGTAAAACTCATTCACCGAAAACCCAGTAGCCGGTGCCCCGTCAGGTTGGTAGTCTTTTACCGTTACTCTACTGTAACCTATTACCGGTGCTGGAAAATATATTTGACCCAGAGGACCTGTTTGATACAAATTGTAGTCCACCGATAGAGGCTGCTCCAAATCATAGCGATATGGTTCAATAAACGGATTTTCTTCATTGCCCGATGCCGGCTCATACTGTGCCACACCGCTGCTTATTTTTCTGATTCTGCCAGGGAGTATTTCATCTATACTGTATTTGTATTCTTTCCCGTAGCTAAAGTTGAGCGTGGGATCCTGTATCATGTTTCCCCATTCATCGCTAATGGTAATTCTCTTTACACGTGCCCCACCGCCAAACTTCACCAAATCGGGCGATTGCAAACGGATTTTTGCTCCCTTCAGTTTTACCTTATTGGCATGGCCGCCTCTGCGCAGATAGCGGTTGGCTTGCTCAAACATTTCACCCATGGTGGCAAAGCAGTTTTCTATGGCAATACCAATGGCTTCAACACTGTGGTCGTTCAAGGGCCGGTTGTAAACCAAATGCATGTATTTATCGCGGATGCTTTCCCAGGCTGCTTTTGATATT
>CAYQRR010000533.1:0-1640 GCA_964419635.1 uncultured Chitinophaga sp.
TAACGGTGTTTATGGCTTTCAGATCATTAGTGAAGGTGGCTTAGTGCTCGCCCGCAACAAATTTGTTGTAAGCAAATAACTCAGGTAATTCTAAATCAAAAAAGGTCCGGTAAAACCGGACCTTTTTTGATTTAGAGATGAACAAGATGGGATGTTTCATTACTTTTTTCAATCTCAAACCGGCCATCATTCAACAGATTCACTTTATAGAGGCACAGATTAGTATGCTGGAAGGTATTCATATCCTGAAGTGGACGGTTGGTAATAGTGCACATGAAGGCCCTGATAAAGCGTCCATGTGTAGCAATCAAAATTTTTCGCTCGCCAGCATTTTTTAGCCTTTCAATAAATCTTAACTGGCGCTGCTGTAACTCAAAGGGGCTTTCACCGCCCTCTATTTTGTGGTGAATGTTACCCGAATCCCACTCGTTCATTAACCTATAAAACTCTTCCGAAGTATCGGACAGTCCTCCTACCCCCTCAGCTTTACCCCAACTAATCTCATCCAAATCTGAATCTATAATGTGAGGGATATTATGTGCATGAAATGGCGCGAGTGTTTCTTGCGCACGTTTAAGTGTGGATGAAAACATTACGTCAGGATTCAAGTGCTTGTATGCCTCGTAAAATGCCTGAGCCTGAGATCGCCCTAAATCATTCAGCGAATGATTGACGCCTTTACCTTGCACAATGCCCTGAGCGTTCAAATCCGTTTGTCCATGACGGACGATGTAAATCTCTTTTTCAATCATGGAGCCAAAATATAGTTTTGCATCATACGTGCGTTCCAAATCTTATACATCGACTATCAGCAAAGCATCATTCGAGCGGTTAACCGAAAGCGAAATCCCATTTGCGTGCTACAGACTGCCCGACCAATCGAAGACCGTTCTGATAAAACAAGCAAATGCCTCGTTACATTTTTTTGACGAAAAAAAACATTCTAACAAAACCGGTTTTCTATTTGCACCATTTTGTAGCACCAAAAAACTCCAGCCTGTATTCATTTCAGCAGATAACAAGTGGATCAAAGACAAGCACCCGGCAATTGCTAAAAAGCCAATTATAAGCGCCACTAAAAAGCAATTCGAAGAGTTGGTTAAGCATATTAAAGGAACAATAGTCGGTGGTGAATACAAAAAGATTGTGGCTGCGCGAGCCCTGGTAAAGCAGATTCCTGAACAACTACATCCTGTAACTCTCTTCTATGCCTTATGCGAAACCTATCCCTCTGCGTTTGTAAGCATGGTTTACACTGCACAGTATGGGCTATGGATTGGCGCTACACCTGAAATATTATTAGAGGTAAAAAATGACACTTACAAAACATTTGCCCTTGCAGGTACTATGCCGGCAAAGTCATCTCCCTGTAAATGGGGTCACAAAGAATTGGAAGAGCATAAATTAGTGGCTGATTACATTCAGCAGTCTTTCCGAAAATTAGGAGCAGCCAAACCCTACATGGAATTGCAAGAAAGCACAATGGCCGGTGACTTATTACATCTGCGCACTACCTATATTTACAGCGGGCTTTCCAAAAAAAAGTGGAATCAAGTGGTAAAGGTGCTTCATCCTACTCCGGCAGTAGCCGGTTTGCCTAAAACGAAATCAATTCAGTTTATCAAAAAACAAGAGCAAAA
>CAYQRR010000534.1:0-1636 GCA_964419635.1 uncultured Chitinophaga sp.
CCTTATTCCTGGAAATCGTCTGCATTATCATACTGTCGGCAAAACAGCTTTTTATCATTACGGTGTCTGCTTCCAGCATCCCCTTGAACATTTTATTGATAACATTCTTCACAGAATCCTCCGCCGACTGGGCATTTGCTGAGCTTCCAAAAAAGATCAATGTTAAGACTATCAAAAAGTATCTCATATAAACGTTTTTAAGACTTTATGGCAAATGAATTGGTTGATATATACGTTCAGTGATTTTTCAAAAATAAACTTCCCTGCCATGCAAACAGCCAGATTGGTACAAGCGGTAATAGTGATGCTGATTGTGGCATTGGCCGCCAGTTGCGCCGCTACAAAAGAATATAGCAGTAAGCTCTTTACACCAAGAACAACAGTGCAAAAGGACAGTCAATCGCTTGCCCTCCGGTTTCTTGAGATTGACAACAATGAAAAAAGTACGGAAGATTGGGTAACAACAGACATCATTAGAGGCGCCGACACGACAATGAGTACTGCTTCACTTGACAAACTGGCAAAAATCCTTCCTTCTGAAACCAAAAAAGATTCTGTACAGACTAAAAATTCAGAAAAGACAGAAGCGCCAATCGTAGCGGAAACAAAAACAAATAAACCTACAGAAGAGCCTGTGGCCAGGACTACAAATACTAACGGAGTAAGATCAAAAAAGACAAGAGAAGAATAACCAATTTTCAAATAAATAAACCGTATCTCCTAACCATCAAACAAAAAGTCATGAAAAGAACATTTATTCTTACAACAGTAACAATTACTGTTCTTGCTTTGGTTTTAACCAGTTGTAAATCCAGTCGGGTTTGGGAAACCAGGGACAGAACAGAAAGAACTTCCAGGAACAATCCGCCACCACCTCCTCCTACAGCAGCACCCCGTTATTACAATTCCGTAGCATTGATCATAAATCCAACTCCGGGGTTCACAATGAACCGATATCACGATGGAAGGTATTTTCATCGTAGTCCGGGTGGTTTACTTTATTGGAAAGGCTACGACAACAGGTTCTTCCTTGACGGATCTTATTTGAACCGGATCAGCTATTCAAAATGGGAATATGACGAGTGGAGACGATATAAGAGAGCATCAGAAAGTAATCGTAGAAGATACTAAACAAAAAATAGTAAGCCCCATTTGCCGTCTTACATAAAATCTGGCAGGCAATTGGGGCTTATTTATATCCCAGAATTTTCAACATACTTTGTGCAGATTGTTCTTTGGCATATACCCAGTCAACGAGTTTGCCATTTTTATCATAGCCTACTATCACATGCTTGGGCGATGGAATAAGACAATGTTTAATACCTCCATAACCGCTGATCTGATACTGGTCGGCGCCAGTATGAAAAAAGCCAACGTATAACGGCTCTTTATCTCCATTCGTTTTAGGCAGAAATACTTCGTTAATATGTTCTTCCGAGTCATAATAATCATGACTATCACAGGTAATACCACCTAATACCACCCGTTGGTAATCATGATCCCATTTATTGACCGGCAGCATCAGGAATTTCTCTCCTATCCCCCATGTATCCGGTAAAGTAGTAATAAAAGAAGAATCGATCATATACCAGGTTTCTCTGTCGTTTTGAACTTTCTCTGCAATTACTTTATAAAT
>CAYQRR010000535.1:0-552 GCA_964419635.1 uncultured Chitinophaga sp.
CGCTGAACAGTTGTCAGCGTTGGTTCATCCGTGCGATACCCCGGGGCTGGCTATTGTTGCTTTAGGCAACCACCAACCCCGTACGGGGTATACGCAAAATATATATAGCGAGTGATTATAGTATTAAGCTGCCTGCACGTAACCGTTATAGTCAGCATTACCATTAAAGGCATCTACCAGCTTGTTGAACAACTGGCGTAAGTTGCTCTCTTTATTTTCAGCCGTGTTAATACTTGTATGGTATTTATAGCGGTTAATAGCCACGTTAGGGAAATGCATTTCAGGGTCAATGATAACTTCGCCGTCAAAGTCTACTGCTACATTATGAACAGGTTGCGAAGCGTTTGCGTTATTCACCAGTTGGCGCAGTGCCAGTAGTGATGGGTCATAAAACAAGTTCATAAAATTTGGTTTTAGTGGTTAACTAATATGCTTCATCATAAAAAAGAAGCGTGCCAAATTTGGTTCCTCTCTAAAAGCTCTTAAAAATGAATTGGTGGTGGGGAATTTTTTACCTGCAGTGTGGAATCCAACAGAGATTTTCGGAATAAA
>CAYQRR010000535.1:562-1627 GCA_964419635.1 uncultured Chitinophaga sp.
GGATCATAAAACAAGTTCATAAAATTCGGTTTAAGTGGTTAACTAATCTGTGGTATACAGAAAAAGAAGCGTGCCAAATTTTACTTACCTCTTAAAGGATTTTAAAATTTCCCCAAAAGCAATGTTTTGACTGGAAATTAGCGGTGTAATTGTAGAACCTTGGGAAAATTTGTGGAAGGGGATATTGCCGGGGCGACTTCTATAAAGTTTAACGGCTATCCTCCTCAATCATTTACAAGTATTGGAAGTACGATATGGTGTTCATCAGAAAATCTGTAAATGCTTAATTGCTACTTCGCCATTAATGAGTTTGATCTTCAAAATTACGGTTTGCGGCGCCAAAGTGATTACGGGAATTACGACAGTCTTATTAGGATTTATGGCTTCAGTAATTAGTTCTCTACCGTAAATGTCGTAAATCGTGTAATCTTCAATCAACAAAGCACACTCTACATTAATATTATCCTTAACAGGATTTGGGAAGACCCTTACTATATTTTCGGCAGAAACATTTTTAATAGAGCTTAGACCACAATTAGTGGAGTTGTAACAACCATCGGAGTCAAATTTGAAGATAGTACCTAACTGAATTATCCCAAATGGATTATTAGCGGGGTAGTAATTTTCCCAATAACCAATACCCACAATACTTCCATCAGATAGCACGTCAATGTCATTGATGTAGTTTCTGGATAAATCGGTGGGATAAGGGGTAGGGATTCGATATTGCCGTTGCCAGAGCGCTGCACCTCCGGCGCTTACTTTTGCTATTGTGGCGTTAAAGCCTGCACCGGGGCCCGAGTTCTCTAAATTTTGGCCGGCTAAATATATTTCTCCATATGAGTTTTGAACTAGATCTGTAAAACTGTTGACACTGCTTGTTGAGCCTAATGAAAGATCCCAAACCTTAGCAAAATTACGATCCCATTTTGCGATATACTCGTTAAAGAGAAAACCACTCCCCTGACTCCTAATATAATAATAGCTGCCACAACTTAAATAACCGGAACTATCTGCCAATGCAATTGCGTTTTCTGCACGAGTATTATTATCAGTTGTGCATGT
>CAYQRR010000536.1:0-1622 GCA_964419635.1 uncultured Chitinophaga sp.
ACAGCTCAGTTGGTAGGTTACGATTGATTGACACAGCAAAGTGGTCATATTTCAGAGCCCTATACAATTTGGGTGCTTGTCCTACATCGGTACTATTCAATACACCTTCAGACAATAACCCCAAATCAGATGACGTTGGTATTTTATTAAGCTCTATAAATTGATGCTTAAACAAATCCTGATGGAGGGGATGTCTTTTATCTCCGTTTAATAAATTATTGGGTAAGGTTAAAAGGAAATTTATGAGTGCATTATCCAAAAAAGGTGTATCTACTTTTGTAAGAAAGGTAAAGGGCTGAACCCATAAAGAACGCGACCCTCCGTAAATGTTTGTAAAAAAACTACGACTGTAAGCCTGCATCATTTGCAACCTAGGTGAAGTTGTATGGCGCAGTTGCTCCTCGGTGGGTGCAGGGGTGTCGTGGATAAATGAAATAAATTGTGGATGTACGCATGTTTCTAAATCGTCACCGCAGAAGGTGGTGTTAGCCGGTTTATATAACCCGTTTATGTATTGCAAAAAATGATTGGAAAGAAAATGTAGCGCATCTCCGTTCATAAATTCGCCCCCAAAAAGTCCTTTGATGTGCTGGTAGTCATATCGGTCTTTTCTCCAGTTGCTATAATAATCGGGGCCAAAATCGGAATCCCAGAAGTGATAGCGGCCGATGTTCAATGGAATATTTAATGCCTCTGCAATTTGTCGGGCTATTATCACATCGCTGTCGGTATCGGGGGTGAGAGGCGGTGTAACCATCGTTTCAAAACGAACTCTACTGCGCAGATCGGGAGTCATGCTGGATATAATAAGTCGGGTGTCTATCCCCCCACTAATATCAGCCCGTACCTCTTTAAAGTTAACAATCCGTTTTGCCACTGCCTCGCTCACAAGCGTAGCCAGCTGTCGGCTTGCTTCTTGCAGTGTTACTTGGATAGGTTCCGGGTGGTTTTGCAGACTGTATGTATTCATTTGAATACCGATTGCATCATACGTTAGCACCGTAGCCGGTGGCATTTGTTGTATGCCGGATAGCAAGGTCTGGTTGCCCGTAACCAAACCAAACTGTACGATATCTGCAACAGCCCGCTTATTAATGGCTTTATCTACAAATGGCAATTCAAGGAGCGGTTCATACTCATTACAAAAAGCGATGGCTGATTCGCCTTTGGCGTAAAAAAGCGGATAAAAACCATATATATCGTTTATGAGCGTAAGGCGCTTTTCTGAAGATTGGTATATCGCCAATGAAAAAGCACCATCTATTTGCTTCAAAAAGTCATACCCTTCTGCTAAAAACCCCTTTGCTAAAACCTCTACAATATGATCCGGGTTTGATAGTTCAATTTTAGTTCGCAGTTTTTGAGCCAGGGCTGTAGCGTTATAACATCGTCCGGCAAAGGCGGCATAATTACCATCAAAACAGATCAGCACTGGTTTGGCAGACCACAACCGAACCGCGCTTATATGACAAAGTTGTTGATCAGTTGTTTCCTCTACCGGTGAGGACAAAGCAAATGCCCGAATGGCCTTTTCAACATAGCCCTGCGTAATACCAGCGTCATCAAGAACACCAAAAATTAAAGACATAAGAAGAGTTAGATAAAATGAACGCAGCAAAAAT
>CAYQRR010000537.1:0-862 GCA_964419635.1 uncultured Chitinophaga sp.
TTAGGTTTTGAATATCCGTTCGTCTCCTTTTTAATTTAACTTGAACGTATTTAATTAGCCTTTTTTGATTTATAAATTAAAGAACATCGCTATGATTATCGCCATTATTGGAAGTGGAAATGTAGGCACTGCATTGGCACAGTCTCTTATCAAAGCAAAACACACGGTCTTAATCGGAGCTAAGTTTCCGCTCAGCGACAAGTCCATAAAATTAGCGACACTCATTGGCGAAGATCGCTTCACAAGTGTTGAAAATGCAGCCCGGCAAGCAGCCGTTATTATTCTTACCACTCCACCAGATGCCGTTTTGCACATCATACGCCAATGGGGAAATATAGACGGAAAAATAATCGTGGATGCTACCAATGCCATTCGCGTAAAACCCGATGGATATGCTACCGCTTTTGCAGCAATTAAAGATCGGGCACAAACCGACAAGGTGGTCAAATGCTTTAACAGCACGGGTTTCGAAAACATGCTGCAACCGGTTTACCCGGGCGGAGGTATTGATATGTTCTGTGCCGGAAATAATCAAGAAGCCAAGCAAGTAGTGCAGCAACTTTGCACCGATATTGGTTTTGCCAATTGCTACGACTTTGGAGGAGATGATAAGGTGGAACTGCTGGAGCAATTTGCGCTCAGCTGGATTAATCTGGCCATCATGCAGGGGCATGGAAGAAACATAGCTTTTCAACTCGTGCGAAGATAGGCAGCCTTTCAGCTTAGAAGTTAAACACCACTTTGGCGTTTACCCTGCGGGCAGTTAGGTAGTTAGGCACGGCATAGCGCGACCCGTATACATCGCTCACCCACAGGTAGGAAACGGTGTTGGTAATGCCAAAAATATTGAACACTTCCAGCG
>CAYQRR010000537.1:872-1610 GCA_964419635.1 uncultured Chitinophaga sp.
AACCCAGGCACTCTTCAGCCACTGTCCTTTCTCTTTGTTTTTGGCCCAGATAGGATTCCAGATTTGACCGCTGAAACCGATGTCTACTCTGCGGTAAGGAGGAATGCGGAGCACATCTTTGTATCGGTCGCTATCTGGCGGGCCAAAAGGAAGCCCACTGCCAAACACCATCGTTAAGTGTACCTTGATGAATTTGAATTTTGGGATGTAATCCTGAAAGAACATGGCAAAGTTGACGCGTTGGTCGGTAGGGCGTGGTATAAAGCCGGGGTAAATCGTGCTGGAATCTACAATGCGACCGCTGTTGCGTGGAGTGTTGGCCAGTTCGCGACCGGTACTATCGTAATAGGCGGTATATTGGTCGCCAATAATGTCCTCTCCGGTGCCCATCACGCTCAAGCTAATCCAGCTTTCGGCCCCTTCGGCCAGTTCACCGTTTAATCGAAGGTCTATACCGGCTGCATAACCTTTGGCTTGATTTTGACCAAAATACCGGATAAGCACATTGTCGAATTCATACGGTACTAAATCCCACAGATACTTGTAATACACTTCGGTGGTGAAGCTGAACTTACGTTTCCAGGCGGTGAAACCATAGCTGAGCCCCAGCACACCATGAAAAGATTTCTGTGCGCGCAGGTGGGTGTTTACTTCCCCTTTTAAGTTGCGCATTTCGCGGTAAAAAGGCGGTTGATAATAAGTGCCAGCAGCAGCCGTCAATACAATGTCGTTTTTGCC
>CAYQRR010000538.1:0-1600 GCA_964419635.1 uncultured Chitinophaga sp.
GCACTTAGAAATAGTGCAAGAACGTCTGGAACGGGAGTATGACATGACCATTCTTACCACGGTTCCTCAGGTAAGTTATGAAGCGTACCTGACCAATGGTGATCAGGTTACCATCAATAATCCCGCTGACATGCCCGATATTCAGCGGATTGACAGGATTGAAGAGCCATACATCAAAGCGCAGGTAATTACAAAGCCGGAATACATTGGTAGTATCATGACCTTGTGTATGGACAAGCGGGGCATTCTTATCAATCAGAATTACCTTACCGAAGACCGGGTAGAGTTGCATTTCGAAATGCCACTGGCAGAAATCGTTTTTGATTTTTACGATCGCTTAAAATCAATTTCTCGCGGATACGCCTCTTTTGATTATCACCCCATTGGATATCGCGAAGGCGATTTGGTTAAACTGGATATTCTGCTGAATGCCGAGCAGGTGGATGCTTTCAGCGCCATGATTCACCGAAGCAAAGCAGAAGAGTTTGGCAGAAAGATGTGCGAAAAGCTGAAAGAGATTATCCCGCGCCAGATGTTTATGATTCCTATTCAAGCGGCCATTGGATCCAAAATTATTGCACGCGAAAACATATCGGCTATGCGTAAAGATGTAACCGCCAAGTGTTATGGTGGTGATATATCGCGTAAGCGGAAACTCTTGGAAAAACAAAAGAAAGGGAAAAAGAAAATGCGTCAGTTTGGTAAGGTGGAAGTGCCGCAAGAGGCTTTCATAGCCGTACTCAAACTAAACGATTAAACAAGTGCGCTCCTACAATATCTTTGACCTGTCGCGCAGGAGAATTTTTCTGCTCATCGGCACCTGTCTGATATTTGCATTCACCATTTTTTTATTGAACGAAGTTCTGGATATCCGTTATTTCTGGAACGGATTTTATACCGAAGGCGACATTCGTACGTTTTTTTGTGAGCGAACATTATGGGATAAGTTGGTGAGGCAGCCCATTAATACTTTCAGCAATTTTATTTATTGGATGGTAGCGGTAGCAGTGCTAAGGAGAGGCTGGAAAGATCAGCGTATTCAAAAACGCTATAATCTCGTGTCGGCAAACCCCTTCTACAGTATCACCTTCGGGCTGATTATGTTTTATATTTTTTGTGCCAGCACTTTTTTTCATTCTTCTTTAATTCATGTAGCAAGTCAGCTCGATTTTTCTGCTGTGTATTCACTTTCTTTGTTTCCGCTAATGTATTACACTCATCGCGTGTGGCTTTTGCTGGAGGGGGTGGATAGTCACCAAAGACATCCACTTAGTACACGGACCGTGGTGGCGGTTTTTAGCATGCTATACATTCTGCTCACTTTTTTGCTACCAGAGGGTGCCGAGAATTACACTGTGCTGGCCATTATCTGTGTGCTCATCCTCTTTGGAGTGGTGGTAGAAAAGAAAGATCCAGGCCGCACAAACAGAAGATACCTGGTAGTAAGCAGCCTTAGTATTTTGATTGCTGTGATGTGGTTTGCTATGGATGTATACAAGGTATTATGCAATCCGGATAGCGTGTTACAGCCTCACAGTTTGTGGCACTTTTTTGCTGGAGTGTCCTCTTTCTATTTTTACATGTAAAACCGCAGCAAGCG
>CAYQRR010000539.1:0-1583 GCA_964419635.1 uncultured Chitinophaga sp.
CTAAAAAAGTAATAAACTTCAATTAGCAAAGTCAGAAAATGAAATACTTACGGAAACTTTGGAAATTTACTCCAATCCGGTTTGCGTTTTTCGATGTAGGCATTTCGACCTTCTTTGGCTTCATCGCTCAAATAGTACAATAATGTTGCATTACCGGCCAATTCTTGAATACCGGCTTGTCCGTCTAATTCAGCATTGAACGAAGATTTTAGCATACGAATCGATAAAGGCGATTTCTCTTGAATTTTTAAGCACCATTCTACGGTTGTATCTTCCAATACTTCTAAAGGCACTACTTTATTTACAAGCCCCATATCTAATGCATCTTGTGCGTTGTATTGGTCGCACAAATACCATATTTCACGCGCCTTCTTTTGACCCACCACACGTGCCAGATAGCTGGCACCAAAGCCACCATCAAAACTGCCCACCTTGGGTCCTGTTTGACCAAAAATGGCGTTTTCGCTGGCAATTGATAAATCACAGACTACATGCAGAACGTGACCGCCACCAATGGCAAAACCATTCACCATGGCGATTACACATTTAGGAATAGAACGAATTTGCTTTTGAAGGTCCAATACGTTCAAACGCGGTACTGTGTCTTTTCCAACATAGCCGCCATGGCCGCGCACATTCTGGTCGCCACCACTGCAAAACGCTTTGTCTCCTTCACCCGTCAATACAATGATTTGAATATCCTGGCTATCGCGACAAATATTCATAGCATCAATCATCTCCTTCACCGTTAATGGCGTAAATGCGTTGCGATATCTGGGCCGGTTGATGCTTATTTTAGCAATGCCTTCAAAAAACTGAAACTTAATTTCCTCGTAATCCTTAATTGTCTGCCAGTTCCTTTTCATTTTATTCCTTTTCGTTTTAGCTGTGAAAAATAATTTTTAAAGATTGCTGCACTCTGGGCTCCGTCTGTCTTTATCTCCAGTATGGCCGCTTTGCCCCCTTGTGGCTGATAGAATTTTGGCAGCGTTTGTTTTAATTCCGCTTCACAAGAGCAAATGTAATAAGGCAAGCCATACATGGAAGCCAAATGCGAAGCATCCAATGAGTGGCGGGTTTCAAATAAATCTTCGAATTGGGGAACACTTGCCGGGCCTTCAATCAGCCTGAATATATTGCCACCACCATTGTTGATTACGATAATCCGAAGGTGCTCGCTCAGTTGTTTATTCCATAGCGCATTGGAATCATAAATAAAACTTACATCGCCCACTATGTTAATGGTCAGTTTTTGAGAAACGTATGCTGCACCGGCAGCTGTACTCACACATCCGTCAATGCCACTGGTTCCACGATTGGCATTCACTGTCACTTCATTTTTGTGTTCAAATAAGTTGGAATATCTTACCGGGGAGGAGTTGCCATACTGAATGTTTGCACCAATCGGATACGAGGCTATGAGCGTTTCAAAAACTTTTAAATCGCAAAAAGGAGCTGACGATAAAAACGCTTCATGTCGGTCACTAATCTGTTTACTTAACTGCTTCCATTGCAAGTGGAAATTAGAGGCCACTGTTTCGCTTTCCGCCAATAGTTTCAATAACCGGAGTTCTTGATACGGA
>CAYQRR010000540.1:0-1577 GCA_964419635.1 uncultured Chitinophaga sp.
ACCCAAAGTGAAAATCAAAATTTCCCAGTTAGCAGCCAGTCCCTCCGCATACAGAGGCGCAAAATAGAAGAGGGCAGCTACCAGCGAAACTCCCAATGGCAATAAGGTGCCCGGTGCTTTAAACTCGAAGTAAATTCCTCCGAATATCAGGAGTAGAAATACTCCGGATACAGCCGGATTAACCAACCACATAACGGCTGATTCGGCCCATGAACTTTCATGTTTTTCCAATACATAGGGCCCGCCTGCCAGCAAGGCGAGAATTTCTTCGGGGCGTTCCAATTTTGCATTGCAGTAGCCATACTTTAATGCCTCATCGGTCGTGAAGGTTACAATTTTGCCTTTTGGCTTTATAGAATCAATCTCTGAATTTTCATCGGCCATTCCTTCGGCAATTTTGGGGTCGCGACCGGTTTCCTCCGCGGTAGCGCCTAGTTTTTTGCGCATATAGCTCTGATACTTTTCGGGCATCATTTCCCCTTCCTGATTCACCACACATGCAGCGCCAATCGTAGCCCCGGGCATCATATAAATGCTATCGCAGGCTATGGAAATCAGCGCTCCGGCACTGGCGGCATTATTTCTTATAAAAACCAGGGTAGGAATCTTTGTTTTTAGTAATGCAGTTCTAATCTCATCCGCATCATCTACTAATCCACCGTAGCTATCCATATCAATCAGCAAATACGCGGCATTTTTCTTCTCTGCTTCTGCTATTGCTTTTTGTGTAAGCCGGTTGACCGAGGGCCCAATTTCATCGTGTATGTCGTATTGATAAACAATTTTATTCTGTGCGTTCGTGTGCATAATACTGCACAATAGCAGCACTATTATTGTTAGCATGTGGTAATGTGTTCGCATAGTGCAATAATAGCGCAGTTAAGTTCGCGTTTATCAAAATAAACGAATGAAACGAATCCAATCCTTTTTCCTGATATCGATGTTGTTTGTTATGCAATCGGCATTTACATACGCAGATGGACAAAAGCATTTGGTGAAGAAAGGAGACACCCTGTATTCACTAGCCAGGCAATACGGTAAAACGGTGCAGGAAATCGCCAAGGCAAATAGTATGGGGGCCAATGATGGAATAAAAATAGGTCAAGTGCTTCTGATTCCATCCTCCGGAGGAAGTTCTAAGGTAAGTTCGCTTGCTGCCGCAAAACCGGTAAAGTCGTTCACGCCCAAGCCGGTTCCATCCACGCCAGATACGCCCTATAGGGATGAAGATACAAAGCCTCGCAACGAAGCTCACCTAACGCAGACAGAAATGCAGCAAGATGAATCGGTGATAGCTGCTATTCCTCCGGTAGCCACTTCCGGTTTAAAGACAACTTCAACCAATCCGGCCGATTATCCGGGTGTGTTTACGCAATACCCTAATCAGGGATTTAAAATTGTGAAGCAGCGCGGCACCGCTAACTACCTCACAGATGCTACTTCCGGCAATCAGTTTTTGGCGTTTTACAATCATGCCGAAACGGGTTCGGTAATCCGTGTTACAAATATGCTGAATCACAAAACCATCTTTGTAAAGGTAATGGGTAAAGTACCCCTGCAGGATGCAAAGCAGGATA
>CAYQRR010000541.1:0-1568 GCA_964419635.1 uncultured Chitinophaga sp.
CCCCACTTTGAATGATTTGTATTGGGTCCCTGGCGGCAATCGGTTATTGCGGCCCGAGAAAAGTTGGGATGGTGATTTAGGTTTTCGATATAACTACAAAGGATATTTTTCTTTAAAAGCGAATGCGTTTTGTAAGTATATCACTGATTGGATTCAATGGATACCAAACGGACAATACTGGGCACCTCAAAATGTAAGACGGGTATTAACCAGAGGGCTTGAGTTGTCCTTAAACTCCGTTTATACACATCGCCACTTCACGTTTATTGCCTACGTAAATTATACCCTGACTCGCGCTACCGGAATGGATCTGCTTTCATCTCACGATCAGTCAAAAGGTAAGCAGCTGATTTATGTGCCCGTACATGTGGCAAATACAAATTTGTATTTTTCTTATCACGGTTTTTCTATTCGGGTGCTTAGCACATTTACAGATGCCGTGTTTACTACTTCCGACAACTCTGAATCGCTGCCCGGATATTGTCTGCTGGATTTAGAAGCAGGAAAAGATTTTACTATTCAGCATATGAATTTGGGTGTTTCATTTCGTGTAAATAATGTAACAGACCGGCAGTATCAAACAGTTGCTCAACGACCCATGGCCGGTAGAAGTTTTGAAGGAGCCTTGCGTTTTAATATTGCCAAAAGATGAGAATCCAACTGCTCTTGTTGGCATTATTGGCTCTTTCAGCTTGTAAGAAAGAGATACTGGATCAAACAGTTCCGCAAGCGGGAGTTTATGTTGTCAATGAGGGTAATTTCAACTTTGGCAATGGGGATGTGTCTGTCTATAATCCTGCCACTCGTTCCATTACGAATGGCTTGTTCAAGTTGGCCAACGGTTATGCCCCGGGCGATGTGGTACAAAGTATGTCTATTCAAGATTCGCTGGTGTATCTGGTGGTTAACAATGGCCAGAAAATTGTAGTAGCAGAGTTTCCTTCATTCCGTTTTATACATGCTATTGCTATGCCAGACGCTTCTCCGCGGTACTTTCTTAAGGTAAACGACAGCATCTCGTATGTGTCAGATCTTTACGCCCAAAAAATTTGGTTACTGAATTACAGAACAAGAACTGTTGTCGGTCACATCCCGGTTAACGGATGGACAGAGCGTATGATGAAGCTAGAAAATACAATTCTGGTTCAGCAAAGGATTAATTCTCTCTTGCCCGGTTCCGAAGGGGCCATTTTGAAGATAAATCCTTCCACTCATTCTATAGTGCAGCAAATTACGTTCGGCTCTCAAAATGTAAATGATATATTAGTAGATAAACAGAACCGCGTCTGGGTGACATTGGATGAGGATACGGCCCATTCTCAGTCTGCTTCCATACGCTGCATGGCTACCGATTTTACCATACTAAAACAATGGATGTTTAGTGGCACTAACAATCACCCATTTTCGCTATGTGCCAATACAGATAGTTTATCTGTATATTTCTTTAACCGACATCTGTATCTTCTTAGTTATGATGATATGTCGTTACCTGCAAATCCTTTGATTGATTGCACCGGTAGAAATATTTATGCCTCAGCTGTAAACCCGTCTAACGGAGAAATATATCT
>CAYQRR010000542.1:0-1565 GCA_964419635.1 uncultured Chitinophaga sp.
AAAAGAACTGAGAGGACAAACTGCTATCACCCGTGCTGGAGTTAAAGCCTACATGATAGTAGCGAAACTTGGCCGAAAAACGGTTGTCTTTTTCGTCATAATAAGTGATGTATGGATCTACGGTAATGTTTCTTTGGCTGGTAAGTGCTGCCTGAGAAGGTATGTACATGTTTTTGGCCAAGCCTAACCCTGCAAAAAAGTCCTTGGCTGTTTCGTGAAAGACAGTCATGTTAAGCCCAACCGTAATTTTCTCAAACTTTTTGGGGATGTAGCGCAACTTAGCCAACATTCTGGCCCGTTTGAAATCATTATTAAACCGGAATCCCATATCTTGCAGGTAAGCTCCGGCCACCACTACGCCTATTTGCCCGTATTGTTTGGCGTGCACAAATTGTCCACCACCATACATTCTGGGCTGCAACCGGTCAATGGTATCGCCTTTAGCATTCATTGATTTCTTGTACCACCACCAGTTCCAGGTCCGCTGTCGTGGTTGATCGTATACTCCAAAATTCAGCAAGAGCTTATTCACAGCCTCCGGTTTGGGGTTGATGGTGCGCATATTTAATACCCCGTTCAAAGCCGATGAGCCGTAAAGTGCCGAGGAAGAACCTTTAATTACCTCTACCTGTTCCAAGGCTTCTATGGGCATGGCCTCCCATCTAATGCTACCGTTTTCAGGGCTTATGAGCGGCATTTCATCCAGCAATCCCAGCACTCGGTTTCCGGTGGCATCACTGAAGCCGGCCCCCCCGCGAATGCTAATGCTCCTGCCCAACATATTAACGCCCGGCACTTTATTGAGCGCTTCATCCATTTTCGCGTTATTCTGCAATATCACATTGGCTTTCAATACTTCCATACTCACCACCTCTTCGCCCAGTTTCTTTTCATACTTACTTCCGGTAACTACCACTATATCCAAATCGGTGCTTTCTAAACTCATCTTAGCATCCATTTTTTTAGCCACATCGCCAGGTGCTACAGATACCGTAATGCTTTGCTTCGTATAGCTCACATAACTCAAATCGATGGTATGGATACCGGGCTTCAGTTCCAGCTTAAAATTACCATCTAAGTCTGTCTGAGTTCCGTTAGAAGTATTGCGCACCGAAACGGTTACCCCGGTCATGGGGCTACCGTCTTTGTCATCGGTAATTTTACCGGTCATTTGACAGGTTTGCGAAAAAGAAGCTGTAAATATGAGGGATAGTAGTAGTGTAAAACATGTCTTCATCACTTGAAATTTCGTTAGGCAAAACAGAGTTTGCGAAAAATTCGATGTCGAAAGTATAATTTTAGGAAAATGTGATAGCGATATGGCGGCAATGTTATCCACAGTGACCACTTCGGCTATTCGTTGAAGCCGCCCTATTTGCACAAACATTGCGGCAGATATTACATTTGCCGTATGCCCGGACATATCAAGCATGTTGCTTTTCGCACCTTTTATGTGGTTTTTACATACATTTTATTGTTCTCGGTTTGGTGGGGCTACCTGCTCTTTCAGAAAAATGAAACAGCCTACACCGAACGGGTAGAAATTATGGAAATGAAGTTTGTAC
>CAYQRR010000543.1:0-300 GCA_964419635.1 uncultured Chitinophaga sp.
TGGAAATCAACAAGTGTGGGAGTTTCAACCAACGGCAAAGATTTCATCTTATCTATTTTCTATTCACGCAGGCCCCTATCATATTTGGGCAGATAAATTTGGAGCTATACCACTGCGATTATTTGCACGTAAGAGCATGGTAAAAATGGTGGATTCGTCTTTTTGGTTTAAAATCACCAAGCAGGGCCTACGTTACTATGGAAATTATTTTGGCGTAGCCTATCCATTTGGAAAATACGATCAACTAATTGTTCCAGAATTTAATGCGGGCGCCATGGAAAATGTGGCCGCGGTCACATT
>CAYQRR010000543.1:310-1559 GCA_964419635.1 uncultured Chitinophaga sp.
AAAAACAAAGAATTGCTGATGTAGTGCTGCATGAAATGGCACATATGTGGTTTGGTAATTTGGTTACGATGCGTTGGTGGAATGACTTGTGGCTTAATGAGAGCTTCGCCACATTTATGGCAACCATGGCGCTTGCTAATGCTACAGAGTTTAAAGAAGCCTGGGAGGAGTTTTTTGGCACAAAGTCGTGGGCGATGTGGGAAGACCAGCAGCCTACTACTCACCCCATAGACGGAGAAGTTAAAAGCACTGAAGATGCCTGGGCAAGCTTTGATGGTATTACTTATGGAAAAGGTGCTTCTGTAATGAAGCACCTGCAGCACTATGTAGGTGATAAAGCCTTTCAGGCGGGACTACAAAAATATTTTAAAAAGCATTCATTCGGGAATACGGTTCGAAAAGATTTTACGGATGCCATTTCCACAGCATCGGGAAAATCTTTGGATGATTGGTCAAAATTGTGGCTCGAGGATGCGGGCTTAGACCGAATCAGCGCGGCTGTGAACTGTGATGGGGATAAACTGAAGTCAGTTTCATTTAAATTAGATAATAATATTTCAAAAACATTTCGACCCCACGCGCTTACAGCGGCGGTGCTTCAGAAGGATCGAAATGCTTTTAAAATCACCAAAACAATCCCTGTGAGAATTTCAGGAGCAGAAACCATATTAAATATTACCGATACAATTGGTTGCCCGGATTTATTTTTTCCAAACTATGGCGACTATGGTTATGTCAAACTTCAGCTTGATCGAAATAGTGTGCAAACACTAAGCGAAAAAATAAGCGACATACCTGATACGCTTTTGCGACTACAGTCATGGCACGCTCTCTGGGAGATGGTAAGAGAGGGATCCTTGTCTGTGAGGGAGTACGCGGACATTGCAAGAAGTCATGTGTCTAGAGAAAAAAATGAAAGAGTTTTTGAGTTAATTGCCAGTACATTAACTGGTCACGGCTATGCCAGCAGAAACTCAATTCCATTTTACTGGCGAGGTGGTGCTGGCAGGGCAGAATTCCAAAGTGATGTGGAAAAGTTTTTTTATACTAGAACGGTATCGTCAGCTCCAGGGTCAGATCAACAAAAGAACGCCTTCGATTATTATGTGAGTATTGCGAGCTCAACTGACTCGCGAACCATAATGCAATCGCTTTTGGCGGGAAGAAATAAAGTTCATGGATTTGTCTTTGATCAAGATAGAAGATGGTGCGCAGTAAAAAAACTTTGTCGCTTGGGCGTTTCAAATTG
>CAYQRR010000544.1:0-1555 GCA_964419635.1 uncultured Chitinophaga sp.
ATAGTTGCTGCACGAATGTAGAAAAGTGCTTCGCTTTACCTGCTACACGGTTTTCGGTTCTGTTTTTTGATACTGACACAGGTTCTTTTAGGTTTGACTCTATACTTTACTGTTTATGAGATACATTCTATCGGTTATTTTTCTGATTCATCTGTTAAGCACTTCATTGGCACAGGATAGCTCTATTTGCTACTTGCGCGATAATGCTGGCCGGATCCGCGAGCATAATGTGGACTTTACTAAAATGGTATTACAGGTAAAGTTCAATACCAAGGAAGGAAAGGTTTTCGGGCAGGTGAAATATGATTTTAAGCCCCTGCAATACATTGTAGATACGCTTTTTTTGAATGCTCCGGGAATTGCTATCGAAAAAGTATTGTTGGATGGTAAGCCTGTCAGTTTTGTAACAGATACTCAAGGTCTTATTATCCGCTTTGCCCAGTCGCTGAATTGGAACAGGAATTACAAATTAGATATTAGTTATGAGGCTACTCCTCGCAAAGGCATATATTTCATCGGTTGGAACGTAGATGCCAAGAACGAAACAAAAAATCGCTACTTCACCCGAAAACAAATCTGGACGCAAGGGCAGGGGATTGATAACCGTCACTGGATTCCTTGCTATGACGATGTAAATGATAAGATGATAACCGAAACGGTTATCACATTTGATTCGGCTTTCACCGTTGTATCCAATGGAATTTTAAAATCACGGAAGATAAATACAGATGGCACTGCTACCTGGCACTTTGCCATGACCAAACCAATGGTTCCTTATCTCATCATGCTGGCAATCGACAAATACAGATACCGTGACTATACCAGTAAAAATGGCATGGTGAGTCGGCAATATTACTATGCCGATCGCCCCGAAACCGTGGAGCCCACATATCAATACAGTGCAGAAATGATGGATTGGCTTCCAGCAGAGTTGATGGTAAAATATCCTTGGGAAACCTATGCCAATGTTCCGGTTCAGGATTTTATGTATGGCGCAATGGAAAATACTACAGCTACTATTTTCACTGATTATTATGTGATGGATTGGCGTCAGCAACTAGAGCGAAATTACGTAGCTACCAACGCACATGAACTTACGCACCAGTGGTTTGGCGATTACATTACAGAGTATAGTGCACAGCACCATTGGCTTCATGAAAGTTTTGCAACATACTATGCAAAACAGTTTACGCGCAAAGTATATGGAGAGGATAGTTATGAATGGAATAAGCGAAGCGAAGCTTGGCAGGCGATTAATGCCGACCGAAGTGACCGTTTTCCGGTAGCGCATTCGCAGGGAGGGAGTGCTCGTCACTATCCTAAAGGCAGCCATGTTATTGACATGATGCGGTATGTGCTGGGTGATTCCGTATATAGAAAGTGCGTTGCACAGTATTTGAAAAAGCATGCATTTGCCAATGTTTCCAACGAAGATTTTAAGCAGGCTTTCATGGAGTTTGGTGGCGTAAATCTCTATTGGTTTTTCGACCAATGGGTGTATCGGGCAGGCATACCTGATATAGAAGTAACTACGATTCAAAATGCCTATGAAGTG
>CAYQRR010000545.1:0-1550 GCA_964419635.1 uncultured Chitinophaga sp.
ATAAGATTGATGTAATTGCAGGAAGTGGTAGGCTTAAAAAGGGCAGCAAAGTGGAAGTTACCGATGCAGCAGGCAAAAAAACAGAGTACGCTGCCAAGCATATAATTCTGGCCACCGGCAGCCGAAGCAAAGAATTGCCCAATGTGAAACAGGACGGCAAGAAAATAATAGGCTATCGCGAAGCCATGAATCTATCTACCCAACCGACTAGCCTAGTAGTGATGGGCAGCGGAGCAATTGGGATGGAGTTTGCCTATTTCTACAGTGCCTTGGGCACTAAAGTAACCGTTGTAGAATATCTGGACAACATTCTGCCTCGCGAGGACAAAGACGTGAGCAAGGAAATGGAGAAAATTTTCAAAAAGAAAGGCATACAGATATTGACAGCCACCGCTGTTGACAGCGTAAACACCACCGGCAAAGGTTGTGTGGTAACTATAAAATCCAAAGATGGGAAATCGGAGAAAATAGAGTGCGATATTGTGCTGAGCGCAGTAGGAATTACAACTAACCTTGAAAATCTGGGGTTAGATGAATTAGGCGTAAAAACCGATAAGGGCATTGTGGTGACAGATGATTTCTACAAAACAAACGTGGCGGGAATTTATGCCATAGGTGACATTACTAAAGGTCCGGCATTGGCGCACGTAGCTAGTGCAGAAGGCATTACTTGTGTCGAAAAAATTGCCGGACACCATCCGGAGCCTATTGACTACAACAATATCCCCGGTTGTACTTACTGTTGGCCCGAAGTAGCATCGGTTGGGCTTACTGAGGAACAAGCAAAGGAAAAAGGATATCAGATTAAAGTAGGTAAATTTCCATTCAGCGCATCCGGTAAGGCAAGCGCATCCGGCAGTAAAGATGGATTTGTAAAAGTGATTTTTGATGCCAAATATGGTGAGTGGCTCGGATGCCACATGGTGGGTGCAAACGTTACCGAAATGATAGCAGAAGTTGTGGTTGCTCGTAAATTGGAAACCACCGGTATGGAGATCATCAAATCAATTCATCCGCACCCGACAATGAGCGAAGCTATAATGGAAGCTGCTGCTGCAGCTTATGGCGAGGTGATTCACCTGTAGAAAGGTTATAAATACGAAGTAACATCCGAAATACGAAATTGCCCGTTCACTTCCAGAAAGGCGAAGAATTTCCGATTTACACTTTTGCGAGAGATAAAAATAACTTCTAATACCGGCATGGAGCGACCATCTGGTATCGGCATTTCAAAGGCACGTGCGTATTCGCGAGTTTGCACATCTTTGTTCCATGCATTGAATGTTTCGCCTGTAATTCGCACAATGCTCTTTTCGTAACTGCTTTTGTAGTTAAACACATCGTAGCCCATGCGTAATGAATCGGGACCCCGATAAATAATCATGGAAGCTAGAGCAGCATAGTCTTTCTTTTCGCTGGCGGCAAATGCTTCGTCCAAGGTGCTGGAGAGAATAGGGATTAACACGGAGTCGGCCTTGGGCAAGTTGCTGAGGTCCAACATGGGTACGCCACCGTTAGTGCCGGTTGAATGAACTGAAGTAGTATCGGTG
>CAYQRR010000546.1:0-1541 GCA_964419635.1 uncultured Chitinophaga sp.
ATCAGGGCAGAGCGAAAAAACTTGCCCGGTGGCGGGTTCAATATTGTCGATATAAGTACCGGAAACAGGCGCGGCCAGTTCACCGTTGATATAGTTGTTGATTGTTTCCATGAATGTTTTGCGAATGTAACAACACAAATTGATTACCATTATTTCAGAAAACAAAATCACATGCAAAAGCAATCTACGTTTTACGCTGTCGTATCCATCTTTTTCTTTTGGGGTTTTATGGCCGCCAGCAACGGAATTTTTATCCCGTTTTGCAAAGAACATTTTCATTTATCGCAGTTTCAAAGCCAGTTGATTGATTCTACTTTTTATGGCGGCTACTTTATCGGCTCGCTCTTATTATTTCTTTACACCGCTTTCCGCAAAAAGGATTTTGTAAACGAACACGGTTACGCAAAATCCTTTTCTATCGGATTAATCATTTCTGCCGTAGGCGCAGCTTGTATGATTCCTTCGCTGCATATAGGCAGCTATGGTTTAATACTTACCTCCTTCTTTATAATCGCCCTCGGATTTTGTTTGCAGCAAACTGCCGCCAATCCATTTGTGATTTTATTGGGAGAAGAAAGAACAGGGGCGCATCGGTTGAACCTGGCAGGTGGGGTGAATTCTTTTGGCACTACTATCGGTCCGCTGATTGTTGCTTACTTTCTATTTGGAGGAATTTCAGTAGCCAATACGGCTAATGCCGTTGAGTTGAAAAACGTGGACACCCTCTACGGAATATTGATTGTGCTTTTTCTAGCCTTAGCGTTTCTGCTTCGCTCCATCAAGATTGAGGAGAAGCTACAAACCGAAGAGCAAAGCTTCTCGCTGGCGGCATTGAAATATCCGCAATTGGTGATGGGCATGATTGCCATTTTTGTTTATGTAGGTGTAGAAGTAACCATTCAAAGCAATATGGGCGCTCTGCTCAACACGCCCGAATATGGAAGCATCCCCAGCGAATTAATTTTCCCATTCATTTCGCTTTACTGGGGCAGCTTGATGATGGGCCGCTGGACAGGTGCCAGCGAGTCGCTCTCGAACAAGCCTGGCACCAGAAAAATCCTACAAGCTGTATTGCCATTCATTGCATTTGCAGTGGTGTATATGGTAAACTACTTCAAAGCCAGCGGAGTGGAAGGGGTTCATCTGAATGATGTGTTTTTGCCCTATCTGGGTTTCGTGTTGCTGATGGTAATCGTTTCATATTTCAGTATTGAAAACTCCGCTAAAATGTTGCTGGCCTTCTCCATTGCAGCGGCTGCGTGTATGGTGGGCGGCATGCTGACAAGCGGTAACACCTCGCTGTTGTTTTTCCTGAGTGGAGGTTTGTGGTGCTCAGTGATGTGGCCCTGCATTTTTGCGCAAGCCATCAAGAATTTGGGCGAGCATACTTCGCAGGCCAGTTCGTTTTTAATTATGATGATTTTGGGCGGAGCGGTTATTCCTCCGTTTCAGGGTTGGCTGGCTGATGTTACGAGCATTAAAATGAGTTACGTCATCACTCCGCTTTGCTTTGCTTACTTGGCTTACTACGGTTGGTGGGC
>CAYQRR010000547.1:0-1526 GCA_964419635.1 uncultured Chitinophaga sp.
ACTTTCAGTCCATTGGCTGGCTGCCATGTTGGATTTCTGATTTCTGCTTTCACCGGCAAAAACAACTGCCCGTTACCCATTGGCATTAGATGGTATTTACGTATTTCATACCCATCGATTGTACCGCGCACTTTTCTCCATCCAAATGGTGATTTCTTATCCTGTTTGATCTCAGGAACACGAGCAAAGGTCCACCCTCCTTTACCCGGAAATTTTTCGAGGCGATATTTTTTGTCAATGAGGGGTTTCACTTTAAAGTTTAACGTAAAAAAGTCCAACGATTAAAGTTGACACTTGCCAGGATATCCTTTGAATTCTTGCAACTTGTAACATTCAACTTAGCATGCATAATCCATCAAATACTCAAAAGGCCCGGTTAGCGCACCATTCTTCGTGATAGAAGCACGTTCAATCAGCCTGTCTTTATCATCACCTAACAGATAAGGGATAACACGTTCACACAATTCTTTACCAAAATCTTCGCTGGAATCACGGGGAAGTTCACAGGGCAGATTATCTACCGCCATTACGGTCATCGTATTTTTATTGAACGGAACATCTTCCATTTCGCTGATCGGATTATACCCGTAAAAAGGCTCCGCAATAGTTGAAGACCTCAGGGTGGAAGGAACAGAACCATTGATATCGCAGGTGACATCAGCGATTACGCTGATACGAAAATCAGGAGAACGCATATCGGACTTGGCAAATAAAATCGGAGCCAGTGGATTCCAGAAATGAGCTGTAATCAGCAGGTCACATTGACGCGCGTAGGTCAGAAAAGTAGACACATAATTCTCCGGGTGATTGTAGAAATCTTGTGTAGACCAAGACGATCCGTCTTTTTTGGTATAATAATCTTTCGAATGCAGTTGACAATAAACTGCTTCCCTGTAATTACAACTGATAAACTCGTAAGGAGTAACTTTACGTATTTTCAGTGCGCCGAGGATCTCACAACAACCATTGGCAACGCGTCCGCCACCCGTAAGCAAAATCTTCACATTGGGTAATTTCACCCGCTTCAGCTCCTCCTCCATTTCTGCACGATCACGGCACTGACTCGCCCTTTTGATGTGATATAAATCGTACTTTTTTCCATAACCCAGTATTCCATTGTATGCGCCGACTACTCCTGCATAACGACCAAAACCAATAATACGATTGTGTTCCAGGTCCGTAAGGCATTCATAATCGATCATTTGTATTTTCTTAGCCATCAATGCCTGCATCAACTTTTTATTATGCGGCTGTTTCTTGATGGTGTGAGAAAAGAAAAGATATTTTTTCCCCGAAATCAATTTATCCAGCGGAACTTCTTTTACCCCCATTAAAATATCACATCCGCTAAGGTCTTCCTGTATGTTCAATCCAAAGGCCTTGTATTCCTCGTCGGTATAGCAACGAATAGGACTAGGCTGAACGAGCAATTCAAGGTGCGGATAGTCCCTGACAATTTCGCTGCATTGCAGAGGCGTCAGCGGCACTCGCTTGTCGGGAGGTGACTTTTCTTCGCGAAGTATGCC
>CAYQRR010000548.1:0-347 GCA_964419635.1 uncultured Chitinophaga sp.
TCCAGCGTGCCGCCGAACTCGTTGTACAACTGAAACACCGGATTAATTTTCAAATTGCGTTTCTGTCGGAAGGCTTGAAACGGATTTTGTACGGTTTGTTTCTAAAAGTAGTGTTAGCGGATAATATTGGCCCAATCGTAGATGGTTGCTTTGAAATGGATCCTGCCAATCTTTCAGCATTGGATGTATGGACGATGGCCTTTTTATTCGGATTTCAGATCTATTTTGACTTCGCCGCTTACTCCCATATCGCCATCGGCGCCGCCTATTTGATGGGTATTACGGTGCCGGAAAACTTTAATTTCCCTTATGCAGCCTCTTCATTGAAGGAATTCTGGAAGCGCTGG
>CAYQRR010000548.1:357-1526 GCA_964419635.1 uncultured Chitinophaga sp.
ATCTGTACCTGCCCTTAACGGGGGTAAAAGTGAAAACAACAACCGGGAAAGGAGGAATTGGCGAAAGCCTTGGAAACGAAGGGGCGGCTTCACAGGCTAAAAAGAATCGCGCGCTGTTTTTGACCTGGGGTATTATGGGGTTGTGGCATGGTGCAAACTGGACTTTTGTAGTCTGGGGCTTATACCATGCACTGTTCATTTTTCTGGAGCGTAATTTGAAACCATTGCGGGAAAAAATTCCTATCTTGGGCAGTCCACTTGCATGCTGGTGCTTTACTTTCCCCATTGCCATGTTGAGCTGGATTCCTTTCCGCGCGCTGAATCTGAGTCAAACATTCACCTTGTGGAACAAAGTATTTATACCAAGCGCATATCTGAAACTGGGTTTTAGAGAAAATACCTACATCATCGCCGCCTTAATGGTATGCGTCTTTTTCATCGCCTATTTCGCCGATAAGTATTTAGAAGCTTTGATTGGCCGGTTTAGAATAGTCAACAGCATTTGGAATATTGCCAAGTACACGGTGATTTTCATCCTGGTGTTCACCTTTCTGAGGCCCATCAGCCAGTTTATTTATTTTCAATTTTAACCAGGGCAAAGTCTCCCCATGCCCTTTCTCTATCTAACCTACTCCAATTTCGGGCATTTCGCCACAGTGCTGATAGTATTGGGCTTACAAGGCTACACCTTGTTGATGTTGTTACAGCAAATCGGCCGGACACTGCCTTATATGGAATTCCTCGCCTTCATCTCCGTACTCACCAGCCTGCTGATGCCCTTGCTCGGATACGGCATTTATACCGAGTTTCATCCCTTGGCTTGTTATTGGGATCAATACATGAAGGCGCCGGAATCGACTTATTTCGCGTACATGCTGCCCGCCAATCTGGCTTTGATGATCGGGATATTCGCTTTTTCGGGTGAAAAGAGTCGAAGCTATGCCCGGGAGGGTTATACACGCATGGCGTCGTATATGCAGGACAAGTGGGCTGGCGGTCTTGCTTTTTTGCTGATCGGGTATTTTGCCTGGTTGCTGGCGCCGTATGCACCCAAGTCTGTCGCGCATATCGTTCGGCTGTTCTCCTGGCTGCGCCTGGTAGGGCCTGTGTACCTGTTTTTCGCTAATCATCGCCTGGGGAAGCCGCTTGCGCTGACGGCTTTTTCGGTC
>CAYQRR010000549.1:0-1518 GCA_964419635.1 uncultured Chitinophaga sp.
GATGGACTGGATACGAAAGCAGGAGAGGATTTTAAAAGCACTGGAGTGGGTTACACTAATCATCGTTGTAGCACTGGCAGCATCTAGTTTCTACGCAGCCCTGCATCCTAAAGTGGAAAAGAACATTGTACTGGACAGTCCGCTTCCCAAATTTGTGTTGGGCCTTATCATGAGTGCAGTTAACCCCGTGCAAATACCTTTCTGGTTTGGGTGGAGCACTGTTCTTTTTACCAAGAAGGTTTTATTGCCGAGAAAAGATCACTACAATTCATATATACTCGGTATTGGTATTGGAACCTTTATCGGGAACTGTATTTTTATTTTTGGTGGTTTATTGATTGCCTCAAAGATCAATAACAACCAGCATATCTTGAACTGGGTTATCGGCGGCATATTTGCGATTACAGCTTTGTTGCAGCTATGGAAAATACTAAAGAAAAAAGATGCTGTTCACCAGATGGAGCACCCGGAAGAACTTACCCATAAGATAGAGGAGCAAATGGACAAGATCGAAAAAATAGAAGAGGGGATCGAAAAGTTAACCCAACCTGATAAACATTAAAACCGGTAGCCTGCCGAAATAGAAGGAATGAATCGTTTTCCCACATCTTCATCCAGCGAATGAAAATCCTTGCTGAATTTAAAACTATAGCCAAACCCTGCTGAAGGCGCTGCAAAAAACCGTTTGGCAAACACTAAATGATAGCCAGCTTCAGCCCATGGCGTAATGAAAAGACTGTTCCGGTTTGTTTGACCTTCGAAATTCTCAAAAGAGAAGAGTACCCTTGCCCCGGCAAATGGGTTATTACCGTTGGTGTTCTTGCCAAACGCATAACGGTAACCGAAATAAACGCCAAACCCTCTTGATACGGAATAGGATTTACCGGAAGCCAGCTGGTAGGTGATCCCGGCGCTGTAACTGTTCCTCGCATCAAATCTTTCTCCTCTTGCAGCTACTTTGGTGGTGTTGTAAACCTTTCCAATAGATCGGATATACTCTGCGCCCAGTTCTTTTGGAGATTGGGCATGTATTATCAGCGGTATGTTGCTAAGAATAATAAATATTAAAATTCTTCTCAGATGCATTATGCTTATTCTTTTTTAAGTCTTGCTTCGTTTGTTTGTACAGCTAAGGTATCCTGATTGGAGAGCTGACTTAATTCTGGTTCTTTAAATATATTCATAAAGCCCCAGTTACTTGTAACGCTATAGTATGATTTTACTATAAAAGCTGTAATAGGAAGAAACAACTGGTCATTGCTGATCTTTAATGGTATTATTGGATTAAATGAACAAAACTCCATGCCGCCAATTGTGGTACCACAATTTCAGTTTGGGTAATATGTAATACTTTTTTTGACTAAGCTATAATTATAATCTGTCAAAAAAATCCATGATACACTGTCTCTGTCCCTTAATAAAAGTCCATACTGTGTAGCAGAAAAACTTGCTTTTTTATTAATATAGATAATCGCTGTGTCTGGTGCCAGACCAGCAGAAGTCCTAGTCATCGTTGCC
>CAYQRR010000550.1:0-1509 GCA_964419635.1 uncultured Chitinophaga sp.
TTATTACTCCTGACGATGGCAGTGAAGATTTATTTGCGCACTTCTCAGCAATCAATATGTCTGGATTTAAAACCCTTAAAGAAGGTCAAAAAGTGAGTTTTGATGTCACTCAAGGACCGAAAGGAAAACAAGCCTCTAATATCCAATCCACTTAACTTTTATAAAATACTGGTTTAGGACTTATTGACAATAATAAGGCTTTAATCTGACGATACAATGCCTCTTTCTATAAAAGAAAGAGGCATTTTTTATCTTCCTTTTTAAATCCTATCTTCAACCAATATATTTAATTATCGCATCCCCAAAAGCGGAGCACGAAACCTGATTGGCACCCGGCATCAGACGCGCAAAGTCATAAGTGACTGTCTTATTCTGGATAGTGGTTTCCATTGCTTTGATAATCATATCGGCTGCTTCCACCCAGCCTAAATGCCGCAACATCATCTCTGCAGATAATATAATCGAACCGGGATTAACCTGATCTTTACCGGCATATTTGGGAGCTGTTCCATGTGTAGCTTCAAAAATAGCAACGGAATCGCTCAGATTAGCGCCAGGTGCAATACCAATTCCACCCACCTGCGCTGCCAATGCATCAGAAATATAATCGCCATTTAAGTTCAAAGTAGCCACCACATCATACTCTTCCGGGCGCAATAAAATCTGCTGCAAAAAAGCATCCGCGATCACATCTTTGATGATAATTCCGCCATTCTCCGGCGGCAGTTTCATCCAGGGACCACCATCCAGTAACTCTGCTCCAAATTCCTTGGCAGCCACTGCATAACCCCATTTCTTAAATGCGCCTTCAGTAAACTTCATGATATTGCCTTTGTGCACGAGCGTCACCGACCGGCGCTTGTTGTCTATCGCATACTGAATAGCTTTACGTACAAAACGCTCTGTACCTTCTCTTGAAACTGGTTTGATACCGATGCCCGAAGTTTGGGGAAAACGTATACTGGCTACCCCCATATCTTTTATCAGAAAATCTATCACTTTCTTAGCGGCCTCTGACTCCGCCTCCCACTCGATACCGGCATAGATATCCTCCGAGTTTTCCCGGAAAATAACCATATCCGTTTTTTCCGGATTCTTTACCGGACTAGGAACACCATTAAAATAACGCACAGGCCGCAGACAGATATACAGATCCAGCTGCTGACGCAACGCTACGTTAATCGAACGAATACCACCCCCCACTGGAGTGGTTAGCGGCCCTTTTATGGAAACAACAAATTCTTCGGCGGCTTGCAAAGTCTCTTCAGGCAGCCAGACATCAGCCCCATAAATTTGGGTTGCTTTTTCACCCGCGTAGATCTCCATCCATGAAATCTTACGCTTCCCTCCATATGCTTTTTCTACCACCGAATCTACAACTTTTCGCATTACTGGAGTGATATCGATACCAATCCCATCGCCCTCGATAAATGGAATGATTGGATTATCAGGAACTTGCAACGAATAATCATGACCAACCTGAATTTTTTTACCATCACTGGGTATCTT